>NZ_JBEYHT010000050.1:0-61352 GCF_040635425.1 Streptomyces laurentii
TCCTCGTACTGGACGTACTTGGATGACTCCGACAACGCAGCGAGCGTGCGTGCCAGGCGTCGCAGGCCAGGAGGGACTTTCGACACACGCCCTAGGACCTGTCCGGCGCCTCTCGGGGGCTGATCAGGGTCTACGCGGAGACGACCGGGCTTCCGGTCAGCTCCACGCCCGCCGCGCGCAGCTCCTCCAGGGCCCGGTCCGTGGTCTCCCGTGCCACGCCCGCCGTCAGGTCGAGCAGGACGTGGGTGCGGAAGCCCTCGCGGGCCGCGTCCAGGGCGGTGGCGCGCACACAGTGGTCGGTGGCGATGCCGACGACGTCGACCTCGGTGACGTGGCGGGCGCGCAGCCACTCGGCGAGCGTGCTGCCGTTCTCGTCGCGTCCCTCGAATCCGCTGTACGCGGCCTCGTACGCGCCCTTGTCGAAGACGGCGTCGACCGCGCCGCCCGCGACGGCGGGCGCGAAGTTCGGGTGGAAACCGACGCCCTCGGTGCCGGCCACGCAGTGCCGGGGCCAGGTGGCGACGTAGTCCGGGTGCGACGAGAAGTGCTCGCCCGGGGCGACGTGGTGGTCGCGGGTGGCGACGACGTGCTGGTACGCGGCCCCGGCCGCCTCGCCGACCAGCTCGGTGATGGCGGCCGCGACGTCGGAGCCGCCCGTCACCGCGAGGCTGCCGCCCTCGCAGAAGTCGTTCTGAACGTCCACAACGATCAAAGCGCGGTGCATGGCGGGTGTCCTTCGCGGTGTGGGGGAGGGTGCCCGAAGGTGCTCGGGCGGGCCTGGTCGGGGCCGGTTCCGAGCCTAGGTACTTCCCCCTCCGGGCGGGAGGGGGAGGCGCGATCCGGATCAGCCGCGCGGGGTTCGGACGCGGGGTTCGGACGCGGAGTTCGGACGCGGAGTTCAGGAGGCCGGGTTCAGGAGGCCGGGCGCGCGGCAGCCCTCACGCGTACTCCGTCGGCAGCACCGGCTCGCCCCGCGACAGCTGGATCGCCGACATCGGCAGCCCCGCGCGCGCCGCGATGTGCCGGGCGCGGGCCGTCTCCAGGGGCTCGCGGGCCACCACGTCACCGCCCTTGACCAGGGGAATCAGAAGCTGCTTGTCGACCAGCTCGGGCGGCACCGGTCCGGTGCCGACGACCTCGGCCTCGGCGATCCCGTCCGCGTCCGTCCGGCGGGCGGCCCACTTGCGCCCGCCAACGGACACCTTGCCGCCCACCGACTTCTTGGCGACCGGCGTCAGCGGCGCCTTCGGATCGGCCGAGTCGGCCCGGGCGACCAGCTTGTAGACCATGGAGCAGGTCGGGTGCCCGCTGCCGGTGACGAGCTGGGTGCCCACCCCGTACGCGTCGACCGGCGCGGCGGCCAGCGAGGCGATGGCGTACTCGTCGAGGTCGGAGGTGACCACGATCCGGGTGTCGTGCGCGCCGAGTTCGTTGAGCTGCGCCCGTACCCGGTGGGCGACAAGCAGCAGGTCGCCGGAGTCGATGCGGACCGCGCCGAGGCCGGTGCCCGCCACCTCGACGGCGGTACGGACGGCCTCGGCCACGTCGTAGGTGTCGACGAGCAGCGTGGTGCCGTTGCCCAGCGAGTCGACCTGGGCCTGGAAGGCGTCGCGCTCGGTGTCGTGCAGCAGGGTGAAGGCGTGCGCGGAGGTGCCGACGGTCGGGATGCCGTAGCGGAAGCCCGCAGCGAGGTCGGAGGTGGAGTCGAAGCCGCCCACGTAGGCGGCGCGGGCGCAGGCGACGGCGCCCAGTTCGTGGGTGCGCCGGGCGCCCATCTCGATGAGCCGGCGCCCGCCGGCGGCGGCCGACATGCGGGACGCGGCGGCGGCGATGGCCGAGTCGTGGTTGAGGATGGAGAGGATCACCGTCTCCAGGAGGACGCACTCGGCGAAGGTGCCCTCGACGCGCAGGACCGGCGAGCCGGGGAAGTACACCTCGCCCTCGGGGTAGCCCCGGATGTCGCCGGAGAAGCGGTAGCCGGCCAGCCATTCCAGCGTCGGCTCGTCGACGATGCCCTGCTCGCGCAGGAAGCCGAGCACGCCGGCGTCGAAACGGAAGTTCTCGACGGCGTCCAGGACGCGGCCGACGCCGGCGAGCACGCCGTAACGCCGCCCCTCGGGCAGCCGGCGGGTGAAGACCTCGAAGACGGACCGGCGGTCCGCGGTGCCGGCCCGGAGGGCGGCCTGGAGCATGGTCAACTCGTACTGGTCGGTGAAGAGCGCGGTCGACGGGACGTCGACCGGCAGGCCGATGCCGCTCTTCAACGCGTGCGCGTCGCGCGCTTCGTCGTTTCGCAGCCCAAGGTCAGCAGCGTTCATACGATGATGCTAGCGCACTATTCGTCATACTGACGAATAGTGGGGTGGCGCGGCTCCCGGAGGGTGACCCGTTTGTGCGACGGGTCGCCTCAAGTGGCAGCATGGGCCACGTGAGCGTTGCGCCTATCGAGATCGAGCGGACCGAGTCGGCCGAGGAGGTCTCCGCAGTCGTCGAACCGGACGTGCCCTGGGTGACCCTGGTGCACAACGACCCGGTGAACCTGATGAGCTATGTCACCTACGTCTTCCAGGCGTACTTCGGTTACTCCAAGGACAAGGCGCACAAGCTGATGCTCGATGTGCACAACAAGGGCCGCGCGGTGGTCTCCAGCGGCACCCGCGAGGAGATGGAACGGGACGTGCAGGCGATGCACGGCTACGGGCTCTGGGCGACCCTCTCGCAGGACCGCGGCTGATGGCGGGGAGGTTCGAGGCGCGCCCGGGCGGCGGCGCCGCCGTCGCGCTCGACGAGGTCGAGATCTCCATCCTGCGCTCGCTCGCGGTCCAGCTCCTGGAGCTGATCGGCCCCGGCGACGAGCCCGCCGAGGGCGAGGACCCGCTGGCCGCGCTGTTCGCCGAAGGCCCGAGCGAGCCGCCCGCCGACCCGGCGCTGCGCCGGCTCTTCCCCGACGCGTACGCCGACGACACCGACGAGCTGCGCCAGGCCGCCGCCGACTTCCGCCGCTTCACCGAGAACGACCTGCGCGCGCGCAAGCGCCAGGACGCGCTCGCCGTGGTCCGCAGCCTCGACGAGCTGTCCTCGTCGATCGCCTCCGGCGACGGCGGCAAGGGGTTCGGTGGAGGGCCCGGTGAGGGGCTCGGTGAGGGGCTCGGCGCGGGCGAGGGCAAGGCCGGCGACGCGGACGGGGACGGGGACGGGAACGGGAACGGGGACGGCGGCGAGGGCGGCGGAATCCTCGAACTCGCCCCGGAGGGCTCCCGCGCCTGGCTCGGCACCCTCAATGACCTGCGGCTGACCATCGCCTCCCGGCTCGACATCACCGAGGACGAGCAGAGCGAGCGGCTGTACCGGCTGCCCGACTCCGATCCGACCAAGCCGATGGTGATGGCGTACCTCTGGCTCGGCGGTCTCCAGGAGACCCTCGTCGAGACCCTGATGGCCTAACGGCCGACTTCCGGCCCCGGCGGGATCCCGCCGGGGCCGTGTCGCGCGGCACGGAGCTCCGCGGGGCACCCGGTCGCGGTGCCGGGAACCCGAAGGGCTCCGCCATCAGGGCGCTCCGGCGCCCCGCCGTCCCCCGCGTCCGACGCGGCACCCGACCCGTCGCCCATCCGGCCCTGAGCCGCCAGGCCGGCCTCCGGGCCCCGCTCCCGCCTTGCGTGTTCGCTCAGCGGACGCTCAAATCCGGATAACGAATACGTTATTCAAGTGACCCCCTTGCCGTCTTGGGTCACCTTTGTCCACATTTCTCTGTGGCGCAGATCACGCGATCGATCGTCGATCGGCGTCACCCCCGTGATAGATCTTCACGACCACCCAGGGACGCCACCCTTGTCCCCGGGGGCGCTTCGACCGGCTGACCGCCGGTGGCACTCCATCCATATCCGGGGGGATCAGGACCTGGTCCGCGGCACGACGCAGCCCATGAGCTGCAGCGCGGATCGGCATGGAGAAAGGCGCACCACCATGACCTCAGCGCAGGTCGGCACTCAGCCCGAGGGCATCGAGGCGGCGGAATCGGACTCCGCGGCGGGCGAGGGGTATCACCGGGCACTCGGCGCCCGCCAGATCCAGATGATCGCGATCGGCGGCGCCATCGGCACCGGTCTCTTCCTGGGCGCGGGCAAGGGTATTTCCAAGGCGGGACCGAGCCTCATCCTCGCGTACGCGATCGCGGGCCTCGTCATCTTCTTCATCATGCGGGCGCTCGGCGAGCTGCTCATGTACCGCCCCGTCTCCGGTTCCTTCTCGGAGTACGCGCGGCAGTTCATCGGCCCCTTCGCCGGCTTCGTGACCGGCTGGACGTACTGGCTGTTCTGGGTCGTCACCGGCATCACCGAGGTCACCGCCGCGGCCACCTACATGACGTACTGGTGGAACATCCCGCAGTGGCTGTCCGCCCTCGTCTTCACCTTCGTCCTCTACGGCGCGAACCTGATCTCCGTGAAGCTCTTCGGCGAGCTGGAGTTCTGGTTCTCGATGGTCAAGGTCACCGCGATCGTCGGCATGATCCTCATCTGCGCCGGCATCCTCACCCTCGGCTTCTCCGACGCCGGCGACACCGCGTCGGTCACCCACCTGTGGGACCAGGGCGGCTTCTTCCCGAACGGCATCGGCAACACCCTCATGACCCTCCAGATGGTCATGTTCGCCTTCCTCGCCGTCGAGCTGGTCGGCGTCACCGCGGGCGAGTCGAAGGACCCGAAGACCGTCCTGCCCAAGGCCATCAACACCGTGCCGTGGCGCATCGCCGTCTTCTACGTCGGCGCGCTGATCATGATCCTGTCGGTCGTCCCGTGGACCGAGTTCGAGCCGGGCGTCTCCCCGTTCGTCCACGCCTTCGAGAAGATGGGCCTCGGGATCGGCGCCGCCATCGTCAACTTCGTCGTCCTGACGGCCGCGCTCTCGTCCTGCAACTCCGGCATGTACTCCACCGGCCGCATGCTGCGTGACCTCGCGCTCAACGGCCAGGGCCCGGCCTTCTTCACCAAGCTGACGAAGAGCGGTACCCCACTGGTCGGCACCACGTTCTCCGCCGCGCTGATGATGGTCGGCGTCTGGGTCAACTACCAGTGGCCCGGCGACGCCTTCAACTACGTCGTCTCCTTCGCCACCATCTCCGGCATGTGGGCCTGGATCGTCATCCTCGTCTGCCATGTCCGCTACCGCCGCAAGGCCGACCAGGGCCTCCTGGCCGAGTCGCCCTTCAAGGCCCCCGGCGGCATCTGGGCCAGCATCGTCGCCCTCGCCTTCATCGGCATGGTGATCGTGATGATGGCCCTCGACAAGGACGCCCGCGTCTCGCTGTACTGCGCGCCGCTGTGGGGCCTGCTGCTCCTGGTCTCGTACCTGGTCCTGAAGGCCCGCAACCCGGAGTCCGCCGCCTTCGCCAAGCGGTCGTAGTCCTGACTCCCCTGCGCGTACACCTGCTTTGACCTGCGGATTCTCAACATGCGGGCCGTTTCGTACCACTCTCCGGTACGGGGCGGCCCGTCGGCTTATCCTGTCGGCATGCTGACCATCACCCGGGCCCTGTACGACCAGATCGTGGAACACTCCCGCGCGGACCACCCCGACGAGGCATGCGGCGTGGTCGCGGGACCGGCCGGCACGGGCCGCCCCGAGCGCTTCATCCCCATGCTGAACGCGGCGCGCTCGCCCACCTTCTACGAGTTCGACTCGCACGACCTGCTCAAGCTCTACCGCGAGATGGACGACCGGGACGAGGAGCCCGTGATCGTCTACCACTCGCACACGGCGACCGAGGCCTACCCGTCCCGTACCGACATCAGCTACGCCAACGAGCCGCAGGCCCACTACGTCCTGGTCTCCACCGCGGACACGGACGACGCCGGACCCTTCCAGTTCCGCTCGTACACGATCGTCGAGGGGGTCGTGACGGAGGAGGAGGTCAAGATCGTCGAGGCATATGCCTGACCGGACGCCCGACCCCGCTTCCGACCCCGCTTCCGACGTCACTTCCGGAGCCGCGTAGGCCGCTCAAGCGGTGCGCATATGCCCGTACGAGCGGCCGTACGCGGTGATCAAGCCGTACGGGCGGGTGCGGCGCCCGTACCCGTACCCCGCGCCCACCTGCCCGATCGCCCGCCCGGTCCGACAGACGAACGTGATCAGTCCGTCATGTGAGATCACATTCCGGAACCCGGACCGGGAATCGATACGATGTCCGCATGGTTTCCCACGACGTGAGCGAAAAGACGCCGAGCGCACCCCTGCTGCTCGTCGCGCGCCTGCACGTCGACCTGTGCCGTCTCGCCAGCGCGATGTGTCCGCCCCGCGCCGCGCTCTGACCGCCGTACGGCGCCCCTGAGCGCCGCCCGCCGGCCGAGCCCGATCCCGCGGCAGCACCCCAGCAGCAGCACCCCGCACCCGTAACCGGTCACCCCGTACCCGTACTCCGGCACCGCGCCCCCCGCGGGGCCGCGCCGCGCGCCTGCCCCGCACGCCCCGCCCCGCCACCTGCCCCGCCTTCCGACCCAGGAGTCCACATCATGGCCATCGAGGTCCGCATTCCGACCATCCTCCGCACCTACACCGACGGCGCCAAGGCCGTCGAGGGCCAGGGCGACACCCTCGCCCAGCTCCTCGCCGACCTCGAGTCCCGCCACACCGGCATCCAGGCCCGCATCGTCGAGGACGCCAAGCTCCGCCGCTTCGTGAACGTCTACCTCAACGACGAGGACGTCCGCTTCCTCGACGGCATCGACACCAAGCTCGCCGACGGCGACAACGTGACCATCCTCCCGGCCGTGGCCGGCGGCATGGCCTGATCGGACCGGATTCCCATGCGTTACGACTCCCCGCTGGCGGCGGTCGGCAACACGCCCCTCGTCCGGCTGCCCCGCCTCTCCCCGTCGGACGACGTCCGCGTCTGGGCCAAGCTGGAGGACCGCAACCCCACCGGCTCGGTCAAGGACCGCCCCGCGCTCCACATGATCGAGCAGGCCGAGAAGGACGGCCGGCTCACCCCCGGCTGCACCATCCTCGAACCCACCAGCGGCAACACCGGCATCTCGCTCGCCATGGCGGCCAAGCTCAAGGGCTACCGCATCGTCTGCGTCATGCCGGAGAACACCAGCGAGGAGCGCCGCCAGCTGCTCGCCATGTGGGGAGCCGAGATCGTCCCGTCCCCGGCGGCGGGCGGCTCCAACACCGCCGTCCGGGTCGCCAAGGAGCTTGCCGAGCAGCACCCGGACTGGGTGATGCTCTACCAGTACGGCAACCCGGACAACGCCGGCGCGCACTACGCCACCACCGGCCCCGAGATCCTCGCCGACCTGCCGTCCATCACCCACTTCGTCGCGGGCCTCGGCACCACCGGCACCCTCATGGGCGTCGGCCGCTACCTGCGCGAACACAAGCCCGACGTCAAGATCGTCGCCGCCGAACCGCGCTACGACGACCTCGTCTACGGCCTGCGCAACCTCGACGAGGGCTTCGTCCCCGAGCTGTACGACGCCTCCGTCCTCACCACCCGGTTCTCCGTCGGCTCCGCCGACGCCGTCACCCGCACCCGCGAACTCCTCCAGCAGGAGGGCATCTTCGCGGGCGTCTCCACCGGCGCCGCCCTGCACGCGGCCATCGGCGTCGGCCGCAAGGCGCTCAAGGCCGGCGAGAGCGCCGACATCGTCTTCGTCGTCGCCGACGGCGGCTGGAAGTACCTGTCGACCGGCGTCTACACCGCCGCCACGACGGAAGAGGCCATCGCCACCATGCGAGACCAGCTCTGGGCGTGAGCCCGAGCCGGTCCCGTACCGGCGGCCGGTGCGCGAACGGCCGGTGCGCGAACGGCCGGCGCGTGGACGGCTCGCGCGCCCGTGGTCAGCGCGCCAGATGGCGGACCCGGTCCCACAGGGCCGGGTCCGCCTTTCCCGCCTGACGGCGGAAGCCCGACGCCGGGACCTCCCGCAGTTCGTCCGTCTCCAGGAAGCTCTGCCGCCCCCGCGCGTCCCCCACCGAACCCGGCGGCAGCGCGATCACCCCGGGCCGCTCGGCATGGAGCTTGCTGGTGATCTTCGCGACCAGGACGCGGTCACCGCGCCGCGCGAGCACCAGACACGGCCGGTCCTTGGCGCCCGGCCCGTCCTCGTACGGGACCTCCGCCCACCAGATCTCGCCCGCCCGCGGCAGCCGCTCCGCGCCCGCGCGGCCCGGCGCCGCCGGTGCCGTCGACCCCTTCGGCCGGCCCGGCGGACGCGTCCGCTCCGGACCCCGGCCGCGCTCCGGACCGCGCCCGCGGCCCGGCCGCCGGCGGCCCAGCCGGCGCCGCCCGTCGACGAGGGTCACGACGAACGCGAGCAGTACCACCCCGGCCAGCGCGGGCCCCCACAACGTGTCCATAGCGCAGGACGCTACCCGCCGTCCGGCCGCGACACCGAGGCACCCCGCCAACCATCCGAACCGGTGACAGAGCCCGTGAGTTCGCCCACAACGGGCCGCCACGACGGACCGCCCGCCCGCCACGCGCCGTACCCTCGTCAGACCCGTAAGACCGCACGACCTCCCCCCAGCGCGCATTCCGCTCCCGTTCTCCGGAGGTTCACGCTTCATGAAGCTCACCGTCGTCGGCTGCTCCGGGTCGTTCCCGTCCGCGGAATCGGCCTGCTCGAGCTACCTCGTCGAGGCCGACGGCTTCCGGCTGCTCCTCGACATGGGCAACGGCGCCCTGGGCGGGCTGCAGCGTCACATCGGGCTGTACGACCTCGACGCGATCTTCCTCAGCCATCTGCACGCCGATCACTGCATCGACATGTGCGGCTACTTCGTCGCCCGTTACTACCGCCACGACGGCGGCCGGTCCGAGCCGATCCCGGTCTACGCGCCCGCGGACGCGGAGCAGCGGCTGACCGCGGCCTACGACGACACGCCGTCCCCCGGCGCGATGGGCGAGGTCTTCGACTTCCGGACGCTGACCTCGGGCTCGTTCGAGATCGGCCCGTTCTCCGTCCGTACGGAGCAGGTGTGCCACCCGGTCGAGGCGTACGGCATCCGCCTGGAGCACGGCGGCCGTTCGCTCACCTACTCCGGCGACACCGGCGCCTGCGACGCGCTGCACTCGCTGGCCGAGGGAACCGACCTCTTCCTGTGCGAGGCGTCCTTCACCTACGGCAAAGAGGACGTTCCGGAGCTGCACCTCAACGGCCGCGAGGCCGGCGTCCACGCGGCGCGGGCCGGGGTGGGCCGGCTCGTCCTCACCCACATCCCGCCGTGGACGGACGGCGAGCGGAACCTGGCGGACGCGCGCGCGGTGTTCGACGGCCCGGCGGAGCTGGCCCGGGCGGGCGCGGTCTACGCACTCTGACCCCTGTCCCTCCCGTACGGGTACGGGCGCACAGGCGTGCGTACAGGGCGGGTGTGCGCAGCTACGGGCGGGCGTACGGACATACGGCTGTGCGGGCATATGACTGCCCGGATACGGGGAAGGCCCCGGAACCCTGATCTTGGGTTCCGGGGCCTTCCGTCGTACGGGGTGGGGCCGGGGCTCACGCCTTGGTGAGGTCCTCGACCTCCTCCTCGGGCTCGCGGCCCGGGGTGGTGAGGTTGAACTTGGTGATCGCGAAGCGGAAGACCACGTAGTAGACCACCGCGAAGACCAGGCCGATCGGAATGATCAGCCAGGGCTTGGTCGCCAGGTTCCAGTTGAGGAGGTAGTCGATCGCGCCGGCCGAGAAGCTGAAGCCGTGGTGCACGCCGAGCGCCCAGGTGACGGCCATCGAGACGGCGGTCAGGACCGCGTGGATCACGTAGAGGAGCGGGGCGATGAACATGAACGCGAACTCGATCGGCTCCGTGATGCCGGTGACGAACGAGGTCAGCGCGAGGGACATCATCATGCCGCCGACGGCCTTGCGGCGCTCGGGGCGGGCGCAGTGCGTGATCGCGAGGGCCGCGGCGGGCAGCGCGAACATCATGATCGGGAAGAAGCCTGACATGAACTGACCGGCGGTCGGGTCACCGTGGAAGAAGCGCGGCAGGTCGCCGTGCCACAGGGCGCCGGAGGCGTCCTTGAAGGAGCCGATCTCCTGCCAGGCGACGGTGTTCACGAACTGGTGCATGCCGACGGGCAGCAGAGCGCGGTTGACGACACCGAAGATGCCCGCGCCGGCGGCGCCGAGACCGGTCATCCAGTTGCCGAAGTCGGTGATGACGTTGCCGACCGGCTCCCAGACGAGGCCGAAGAAGACACCCATGAGCGTGCCGACGAAGGCCATGAGGATCGGGACGAGCCGGCGGCCGTTGAAGAAGCCGAGCCAGTCGACCAGCTTGGTGCGGTGGAACCGCTGCCAGACGACGGCGGCCAGCAGACCCATGACGATGCCGCCGAGGACCTTGGGGTCGTTGTACGTCGCGGCGACGTCGACACCGTTGTTCTCGGTCGTGTTGACCACGGCCTCGGTGACCGGGAACGACTGGAGCACCTTGCTGTAGACCAGGAAGCCCACGAGCGCGGCGAGCGCGGTGGAGCCGTCGGCCTTCTTGGCGAAGCCGATGGCGATGCCGACGCAGAACAGCAGCGGCAGATTGCTGAAGACCGCGTCGCCGGCATTGCTGAAGACCGACGCGACCTTGTCCCAGCCGAGGCCGTCCTTGCCGAACACGTCGGGCTGGCCGAGGCGGAGCAGAATGCCCGCGGCCGGCAGGACGGCGATGGGCAGCTGCAGGCTGCGGCCGACCTTCTGCAGGCCCTGGAACAGGCCGGCTCCGCGCTTCTTCGCGGGAGCGGCGGCCGGGGCGGTGGCCGTACTCATCAACTTCCTCCTGTAGGCGGCAAGGCGCCGCCCGGGGACAGGAATGAAGGGGGGACGGCGGCGTCTCGGGGCACCCAGTGGTCTGGACCGCATGGTCTAAACCAGTGACTGGTGTAGACCAGTTGTAACACGCGGGGCATAGATAAGGAACCTGTGAAATCTGTGCGCTCCGTCATGGCCCGGCAGGCCCCGCCCCTGCCTCCCGGGCATATGACGAAAGGCCCCCGGACCATGAGGTCCGAGGGCCTGGGGGAGGCGGCGTTCGCGGGTCGGGGCCGGTGCCGCGCGGGCCGGTCCTGTCGGGAAGGGCGGCATATGCCCGGAGGCCCGTGACGCAGGGGGAGGGCGGCGGGGCGCGGTAGGGGGTGCGGCTGGGCATATGCCCTGATGGAAGCGGTGCGGCGCCTGAACCGTCATGCCTTGATGACGCCGCCCTCCATCTCCGCCTCCACCTCCTCCGGCTCGCGCCCCGGCGTATGGAGGTCGAACTTCGTGATCGCGAAGCGGAAGATCGCGTAATAGACGACGGCGAAGGCCAGGCCGATCGGGATGATCATCCACGGCTTGGTCGCGAGCCCCCAGTTGATCACGTAGTCGATCAGCCCCGCCGAGAAGCTGAAGCCGTCGTGCACCCCGAGCCCCCACGTGACCGCCATCGACACACCCGTCAGCACCGCGTGGATCGCGTACAACAGCGGGGCGATGAACAGGAACGAGTACTCGATCGGCTCCGTGATGCCCGTCACGAACGACGTCAGACCGACCGACAGCATCATGCCGCCGATCTCCTTGCGCCGGTGCGGCTTCGCACAGTGCGTCATCGCCAGCGCCGCCGCCGGCAGCGCGAACATCATGATCGGGAAGAAGCCCGAGAGGAACTGCCCCGCGTTCGGGTCACCCGCCAGGAACATCGAGATGTCCCCGTGCACCTGCTCGCCGTTCGGCTTCGTGTACGTCCCGAACTGGAACCAGATCGGCACGTTCAGGAACTGATGCAGACCGATCACCAGCAACGCGCGGTTGGCCACCCCGAAAATGCCCGAACCCCACGCCCCCAGCCCCACCAGCCAGTCGCTGAAGTTCTCCAGCCCCCGCCCGATCGGCGGCCACACCAGCAGACACAGCGCCGCGAACAGGATGCCGACGAACGCCATGATGATCGGCACCAGCCGGCGGCCGTTGAAGAACCCGAGCCAGTCGACCAGCCGCACCCGGTGGAACCGCTGCCAGAACCAGGCCGCCAGCAGCCCCATGATGATGCCGCCGAACACCCCCGGATTCTGGAACGTGTCCGCCGTGAACACACCCTTCAGGTCCAGGCAGCCGCCCTTCACCACCTGCGCGTCGATCGCGCAGGCCTTCGGGAACGCGTGCAGCACCCCCCGGTAGACCAGGAACCCCGCCACCGCCGCCAGCGCCGTCGAACCGTCCGCCTTCTTCGCCATCCCGATGGCCACACCGATGCAGAACAGCAGCGGCAGACCGAGATCCGCGTCCAGCAGCGCGCCGCCCGCCGCCTCCATCACCTTGGCGACGTCCGTCCAGCCCAGACCCTCGTCGCCGAACACGTCCGGCTGGCCGAGCCGGTTGATGATCCCGGCCGCCGGAAGCACGGCGATGGGCAGCTGCAGACTGCGCCCCATCTTCTGCAGGCCCTGGAAGAAGCCGCCCCACCTCGACTTCCGAGGTGCTGCTGCGGCGGCGGCGCTCGCGCTGCTCATCGGCATTCCTCCCGGGCGGCTGGCTGCTGGCGATGCAAACTGGTGTAGACCAGTTGGTAGGCTCCGGGAGGACGCCCGTGAATGGCCCGCCGGTGATCGTCATCTTTCGATAGAACGGCGGTACGCGCGCGCGAGGTTGGGCCAATCGTGGGTTACCGTGGCAAAGCGGACCATCGGTGCGCAGAACGGACAGGGAGAATCGCATGGCCAGCAAGGCTGAGAAGATCGTCGCCGGGCTCGGCGGCATCGACAACATCGAAGAAGTCGAAGGCTGCATCACCCGCCTCCGCACCGAGGTCTCCGACGCCAGTCTCGTCGACGAAGCCGCCCTCAAGGCCGCCGGCGCCCACGGCGTCGTCAAGATGGGCACCGCGATCCAGGTCGTCATCGGCACCGACGCCGACCCCATCGCCGGCGAGATCGAAGACATGATGTGACACCCGTCCCCCAGCGGGTGTGACACGACACGATGCGAGCCCGCCGCCCGTATCAGAAGGGCCCGTTCCGGCAGGGGAACGGGCCCTTCCCCACATGCCACTAGGCTCGGACCATGTCTCGCATCGACGGCCGTACCCCCCAGCAGCTCCGCCCCGTCACCATCGAACGCGGCTGGAGCAAGCACGCCGAAGGCTCCGTCCTCATCTCCTTCGGCGACACCAAGGTCTTCTGCACCGCCTCCGTCACCGAAGGCGTCCCCCGCTGGCGCAAGGGCAGCGGCGAAGGCTGGGTCACCGGCGAATACTCCATGCTCCCCCGCGCCACCAACACCCGCGGCGACCGCGAATCCGTCCGCGGCAAGATCGGCGGCCGCACCCACGAGATCTCCCGCCTCATCGGCCGCTCCCTGCGCGCCGTCATCGACTACAAGGCCCTCGGCGAGAACACCATCGTCCTCGACTGCGACGTCCTCCAGGCCGACGGCGGCACCCGCACCGCCGCCATCACCGGCGCCTACGTCGCCCTCGCCGACGCCATCACCTGGGCCCAGTCCAAGAAGCTCGTCAAGGCCGGCCGCAAGCCCCTCACCGGCACCGTCTCCGCCGTCTCCGTCGGCATCGTCGACGGCACCCCCCTCCTCGACCTCTGCTACGAGGAGGACGTCCGCGCCGAGACCGACATGAACGTCGTCTGCACCGGCGACGGCCGCTTCGTCGAGGTCCAGGGCACCGCCGAAGCCGAGCCCTTCGACCGCGACGAGCTCAACAAGCTCCTCGACCTCGCCTCCGGCGGCTGCGCCGAACTCGCCGACCTCCAGCGCAAGGCCCTCGAAGGAACTCTCTGAGCCTCCGGGACGTCGTAAGCAGTACGGGCGCACGGGTCGAAACCGTGCGCCCCGTCCATTCGCAGGTCAGGTTGGGGGAGGACCCGAAACCGTGAAGCGCCGCCGCACCGCAGCCCTCGCAGTCGCCATCACCACGACAGCCGCACTCACCGCGCTCACCGGCTGCGGAGCCCTCGACAAGGCCGTGGACTGCGTCAAGACCGCCGACGCCATAGCCACCTCCGTCGACAAGCTCCAGCAGGCCGTCGGCAACGCCACCGACGACCCGACCCGGATCGACCAGGCGCTCGACGACATCAACACCGAGCTCGGCAAGCTCAAGGACACGACGGACAACGCCGACCTCTCCAAGGCCGTCGACGACCTCACCAAGGGCGTCGACTCCGTCCGCACCGCCGTCAAGAACGGCGACGCCACCCCGGACCTCAAGCCCGTCACCGACGCGGCCGGCGAGATAGGCAAGGTCTGCACCCCCGGATAATCGGGGCATGACCCGTCTGATCCTCGCCACCCGCAACGCGGGCAAGATCACCGAACTCCACGCGATCCTCGCCGACGCAGGCCTCGACCACGAACTCGTCGGCGCGGACGCCTACCCCGACATCCCCGACGTCAAGGAAACCGGCGTCACCTTCGCGGAGAACGCCCTCCTCAAGGCCCACGCCCTCGCCCAGGCCACCGGCCTGCCCGCCGTCGCCGACGACTCCGGCCTCTGCGTCGACGTCCTCGGCGGCGCCCCCGGCATCTTCTCCGCCCGCTGGGCCGGCCGCCACGGCGATGACAAGGCCAACCTCGACCTTCTCCTGGCCCAGCTCGCCGACATCGACGACACCCACCGCGCCGCCCACTTCGCCTGCGCCGCGGCCCTCGCCCTCCCCGACGGTACGGAGCGAGTCGTCGAAGGCCGCCTCACCGGCACCCTCCGCCACACCCCGGCCGGCACGAACGGCTTCGGCTACGACCCGATCCTCCAGCCCGACGGCCACACGGTGACCTGCGCCGAACTGACCCCGGCCGAAAAGAACGCGATCAGCCACCGCGGCCAGGCGTTCAGGGCCCTGGTCCCGGTGGTCCGCGAACTGCTGGGCTGACGGACGTGGCGACGCCCCAGACACTTGGATGCGTGCTGGGGCGTCGTCTTTGGTACGCCCGATCGGATTCGAACCGATATACGCGACCACCTAAAGATCGCCGCTCACCGTTGGCGTACGGGCGCACGGAGCGATGCCTACTCTACCCGCTGGCCTCCACGACACCAGGTGTCCGTGAATGCATGGCAGTTGGGGCAGAGCAGCCGCAGGTTTTCGCGTCGGTCGTCGTGCCAGTCCCCGTTGATGTGGTCGATCTCCAGAGTCATAGGTCTGCCATGCCACTCAGGGCCGACCCCACACTCGGCGCACTTTTCGGGCACTCCGAGCGCGGACAAAGCCCGGCGCAGAGTCTTGGTAGTGGTTCGGCGCTTGTTGCCGTGAAGGATCAGAACATCGTTCGGGCTTTTGGCGGTCGGACTCGGCTTGCCGAGGCGGTGGGCCTGGCCCAGGAAGTGGGCGGTCGACAGGCCGTCGGCAGCGATCCAGCGTCGGAGATTCTCACGCTGTGCACAGTTGTCCTTCCGGCCCAAACGGACGAGGGCTTCCCTGACCGAGACGGAGTCTGCGACCGCCTCCCTCAGTTGGTTCGGCTCCGGCCGCACGCCCCTGCCGAAGGCCGGGAAATGCGAGACATCGATGTCGAAGTGGGCGAATCGCCGCATCAGGTACCGAGGCAGATTCGCGTATGGCCTCGCCCCTAGGAACGAGATGACCTCGTCGATGTCCACGCACTGAGCGGCCGCTGTCGCCAGCCGCTCGCGCGTGTACTGCGTGCCGCTCGTCACCGGACAGGGCCTTTGTTCCGACCCCGATAGGTATCCGTTGCCGAGTGACAGTTGGGGCAGAGCAATCGCAGGTTCTCGATCTGGTTGTTTCGCCAGTCTCCGTCGACGTGATCCACCTCCAGAGGTACCGGTTTGCCGAGCCACACGGTCAATCCGCACAGTGCGCATTGCTCCTTCACGCCGATCTCCAGCATGACGCTCCTGAGCCGGTTGCCACGGGCTCGCCGGGGGTGGGCCGAGGTGTTCTCGACCAGAATCTCCTCCGGTGCTCGGCGACGCCGGTTGTCCCGCATTCGCTCGGTCCGGGGCGGCGTTGCGAAATGCGAGGTGTCGATGCCGAATGCCTCGATCCGGCGGCTGATGTGCGTGTGGTGACCGCCCACGACCTCAGTGCCCAGCCTGCGCAGTACCTCGCACATGTTCGTGGAAGCCGCCACGGCCTCCTCCAGTACCTCCCGCGTCCACCGCAGCCCCTCCTGTTCGAAGTGGGACGTGTCCACGCCCAGCTTCCGCATGCGGTCGTGCAGATATCGGCGTGAGCCGCTCTTCGGATCCACCCCCAGCCGCTCCAGCGCCTCCGTCAGCGTCCGCGCTTCTCGCGCGGCCTCCTCCAGGCGTTCCTTCGTGTACGCGCTCGTGCCCATCGGGCCCCCTCCGACTCCAGCCGGCCGTTCGTGGCCTCGTACGGACTAACGACTCGAATATCGGACGGTCACGTCATATCGCGTTCGGGAAATGGAACGGCCCACACCGCTTGTTCGAGCGGTGTGGGCCGTTCAGGTGCGCCCCGGGTCAGATGCCCAGGTCGCGGATGATCTTGGCGACGTGGCCCGTGGCCTTCACGTTGTAGAAGGCGTGCTCGACCTTGCCGTCCTCGTCGACGACGATCGTGGAGCGGATGACGCCCGTCACCGTCTTGCCGTAGAGCTTCTTCTCGCCGAAGGCGCCGTACGCCTCCAGGATCTTCTTCTCCGGGTCGCCGACCAGCGTGACCTTGAGGTTTTCCTTCTCGCGGAACTTCGCGAGCTTCTCCGGCTTGTCCGGGGACACGCCGATGACGTCGTAGCCGGCCTCGGTGAGGAGGTCCAGGTTGTCGGTGAAGTCGCAGGCCTGCTTGGTGCAGCCGGGGGTCAGGGCGGCCGGGTAGAAGTAGACGATGACCTTGCGGCCCTTGTGGTCCGCGAGGGAGACGTCCTTGCCGTCCGCGTCGGGGAGGGTGAAGGCGGGGGCGGTGTCGCCGGGCTGCAGTCGCTCGCTCATGGCTGGCTCTCCTCGGGAATGTTCGCGTACGCGATGAGAGCCTAGTAGGGGTCGGGGGCGACCCGACGGCGGTCGAGCTGACAGACTGTCTGTCGACGACCGGAAAAACGACCGGAAAACAGGACTACGGAGGCAGCGCGGTGTCGGAGGCCAGGACCCCTGCGCAGATCGAGGCGGACATCGTCCGCCGGCGCGAACAGCTCGCCGTCACGCTTGACGAGATCGGCATTCGGCTGCACCCGAAGACGATCGTCGGCGACGCCAAGGCCAAGGTCGCGGCTCAGGTCGACCACACCGCCGGGCGGGCGTTCGTCGCCGTGAACCGGGTCGTCTCGGACGTGAAGGCGCGCTTCACGCACGCCGACGGCGCGCCCCGCATGGACCGGGTGGTGCCGGCCGCGATGGTCGCGGTGGCCGTGGTGGGGCTGATCGCGATGTCGTGCCGGGAGAAGGACAAGTAGCGGTTCGTAAGGGCCGTCGGAAGCCCGTGTGGGCCGGAGTACGGTCCCGGGTACGGGCGACACGCCGGGGCAGGTAGGTTCGGACCGTGAGCGACAACACGCACGACAAACTGCCCATCCGGATGCTGCACGACCGGGTCCTGGTCCGGACCGACTCTCCCGAGGGGGAGCGGCGCTCGGGTGGCGGCATCCTCATTCCGGCGACCGCGGCCGTCGGCCGTCGTCTGGCGTGGGCCGAGGTGGTGGCGGTCGGGCAGAACGTCCGTACCGTCGAGATCGGTGACCGGGTGCTGTACGACCCCGAGGACCGTGCCGAGGTCGAGGTGCGGGGCGTGGCCTATGTGCTGATGCGGGAGCGGGATCTGCACGCGGTGGCGGCGGATCGTTTCCAGGACGCTTCGGGTGCCACGGGTCTGTATCTCTGAGCCGGCCTGCTCGGCCCGCACGAGCCTTTTCACGCGAAGGGCCTGGTGACCATGGTCACCAGGCCCTTCGCGCGTTCTTTGCTAGCCTGGGTTCACCACCCGACGAGACGCGCCGTACCGGGTTTCCGCAAAGACGACGCACCCGTTGATGTTCCGTCTCGTGGAGGTGTGGGTCGTCATGGCCTGGGTCGTTCTCATAGTCGCCGGTGTGCTGGAAGTCGGCTGGTCGGTCGGCATGAAGTACACGGAGGGTTTCACCCGTCTGTGGCCGAGTGTGTTCACGATCGCGGGGATCGTGGGGTCGATGGTGTTGCTGGCGCAGGCCACCAAGACGCTGCCGATCGGTACGGCATATGGCGTGTGGGTGGGTATCGGCGCGGCGGGCGCGGCGGTGTACGGGATGTTCGTGCTGGGGGAGCCGGCGACGGCGGCCCGGATCTTCTTCGTCTGTCTGCTGCTGGTGGCGGTGGTCGGGCTCAAAGCCACCTCGGGTCACTGACGGGCGGCTGTTGCGGCTGCGGCGTGGTGCCGGGGAGGCCCGGCGTGCCGGGTGAGCCGGGCGTGTCGGGTCCGTCGGGGGTCGGCGGCGGGTACGGGGTGTACGGCTGGTCGGGTGCGGGCCGCGGGGGTTGTTGAGGGGCCGGTTCGGCGGGTACGGGCGCGGGGGCCGGGCGTGGTGGTTCCTGGTGTGTGGGGCCGCCGGGCCGAGTGTGCCCCGGGCCCTGGCCCGGAACCTGTCCCGGGCTCTGTCCCGGTGTCTGTCCCTGGCCGCCTCGTCCTCCGTTTGGTGTCGTGCCGCGGCCGCGTGGGCCGTGCTGGGGCCCTTCGTGTCCCTGGCCCGCTGGGCTGCTCGCGCTCGGCTCGGGAGGTTCGGCGCCGTCCATCAGCTGGAGGTCGAAGTCCTTGGGCGGGGTGTCGGCGAGGGCGTCGCGGACGAATCGTCCCCAGATCTCGGCGGGTGCGCCGCCGCCGTTGATACGGCGTTGTCCGAGGGCTCCGTAGAGGGGGAGCTGGCGTCCGGTCTTGGGGTCCTGGCCCATCATCGCGATGACGGCGGCGAGGTCGGGGGTGTAGCCGGCGAACCAGGCGGCCTTGTCGTCCTCGGCGGTGCCGGTCTTGCCGGCGGCGGGCCGGCCGGCGGTGAGCGCGGCGGTTCCGGTGCCGTCGTCGACGACCCCGCGCAGGACGGAGGTGGTGGTGTCGGCGGCTTCGCGGCCGAGGGCCTGGACGGGTGCGGGGTGTTTGGCGCGGGGGAGGGTGAGGTCGGTGCCGTCGCGGGTGACCTTGGCGACGAGGGTGTATGTGCCGTGGGTGCCGTGGTTGGCGAGCGTGGCATATGCCTGGGTGAGGTCGAGGACGCTGGCGGTGGCGGGGCCCAGGGCGATGGAGGGGGAGGCGGTCAGGTCGGGGGTACGGGTGGGCAGGCCGAGGTCGACGGCGGTCCGGCGGACCCGGGCGGGGCCGGCGTCGACGGCGAGCTGGGCGTAGACGGCGTTGACGGACTGGTCGGTGGCCTGGCAGAGGGTGATGTCGCCGTAGTTGGTGTCGTCTTCGTTGGCGGGGTCGTAGGGGGCGCCGGTCCAGCCGCGTACGGGGCGTTTGTTGTCGCCGTTGTAGAGGGTGTTGGGGGTGATGGGTTCGCCGTCCTGGGTCCGGGCCTCGTGTTGGAGGGCGGTGGCGAGGACGAAGGGCTTGAAGGTGGAGCCGACCTGGTAGTCGCGGCGGGTGGCGTTGTTGACGTACTGCCGGGTGTAGTCGATGCCGCCGTAGAGGGCGACGACGTCGCCGGTGGCGGGGTCGATGGCGGCGCCGCCGACGCGTACCCAGCGGTCGGCGGGGTTGCGGGCGGGGTCGAGGCGTGAGGTGACGCGTTCCTCGACGGCGTCGGCGAGGGCCTGCTGGCGGTCGGGGTCGAGGGTGGTGGTGACGCGGAAGCCGCCGGCGGCGAAGGTTTTCTCGTCGACGACGCCGTTCTCGTCGAGGTACTGCTCGACGGCCTGGACGAGGTAGCCGCGCTGCCCGGAGAGCCCGGCGGTGGCGCGGACGGGCTTGGGGGTGGGGAAGGCGGCGGCGTCGCGGGCGGCGGGGGTCAGCCAGCCTTCCTTGACCATGCCGTCGAGGACGTAGCGCCAGCGGGCGAGGGCGCGGGCGCGGTTCTCGGGGTGGGTGGCGACGTCGTAGGCGTTGGGGGAGTTGAGGAGGGAGGCGAGGTACGCGCCTTCGGCGATGCCGAGGTCCTTGGCGTTCTTGCCGTAGTAGGCGTGGGCGGCGGCCTGGATGCCGTAGGCGTTGCGGCCGAAGTAGCTGGTGTTGAGGTAGCCCTCGAGGATCTCGTCCTTGGTCTTCTCGTGGCCGACGCGCAGCGAGATGAAGAACTCCTTGGCTTTGCGGGTGAGGGTCTGTTCCTGGCCGAGGTAGTAGTTCTTGACGTACTGCTGGGTGATGGTGGAGCCGGATTGGCGGCCTCGGCCGCGCAGGGTGTTCCAGGTGGCGCGGAGCATGGCGCGGGGGTCGACGGCGGGGGCGTCGCGGAAGTCGCGTTCCTCGGCGGCGAAGACGGCGTGCTGGACGGTGAGGGGGACGCGCGCGAGGCTGACGTTCTCGCGGTCGACGTCACCTGAGCGGGCGAGGGTGCTGCCGTCGCGGTAGAGGAAGACGTTGGACTGGGCGACGGCGGTGGCGTTGGCGGCGGGGATGTCGACGAGGAGGTAGCCGGCGACGAGGGTGCCGAGGAGGAGTAGGGCGCCGAGGGTGGTCGCGGCGAGGAGGCCGTGGAGGATCCGGCGGCGCCGTGAGCGGGGCTTTCGGGCTTTGCGGCCCCTGCCGTTCCGGGGGGTGGGGCCGTCGGGCGGGGACGGCGGGCCTTCGGCGGCGGGCGCGGGGACGGTGGGGTCGCGGGGCTCCCAGGCGGCGGGGTCGGGGGGTGGTGCGTCGCCGGTCATTCCGAAGGTCATACCGGATGAAGAGGACATAACATCACATACTGCCTTCGTGGGGCCCGGTAAAGCGGGAAAACCGGTCGCGGCGGCACGGGAAATCCCCCTAAGGTCGTGCGCTTCGGCTCCGACGGGCGAGTGTGTCCGCGTGTCTGCGCGGGGGTGTCCTGTGGCGGGGGCCGGGATTTCGGGGTGCCCGGAAGTCGGGACACCCCGGATGTTCGTGTGCCCGCATGTCCGCGTGTGTCCGTATACGTCCGTATGCGTCCGTATGCGTTCGCATGTCTGGATGCACGTGGGTCGGTTCTGCTTCCGATACGTCCACCACGAGGAGGGAACGAAGATGCTGCGGCTGTACGCGACGGTCGCCGCGGGTGGTTTCCGGCGCCATGCCACCTACCGGGTGGCCACCTTGGCCGGGGTGTTCACCAACACCGTGTTCGGTTTCGTCCTGTCGTACACCTACATGGCCCTCTGGGACGCGCGCCCCGGCCTCGGCGGATACGGCATGGGCGATGCGCTCGCCTATGTGTGGATCGGACAGGCCCTGATCACCGTGTGCGGGCTGATGGGCGGCGGCTTCGAGGACGAGCTGATCGAGCGGATCCGTACCGGCGACATCGCCGTCGACCTCTACCGGCCCGCCGACCTCCAGGCCTGGTGGTTCGCCGCCAACCTGGGCCGGTCGGGCTTCCAGCTGCTCGGCCGGGGCATCGTGCCGATGGCGTTCGGCGCGCTCGTGTTCGACCTGACGCTGCCGTCCCGGCCGTGGACCTGGCTCGCCTTCGTGCTGGCGGTGGCGTGCGGCTCGGTGGTCGGGTTCGCGGTCTGGTACCTGGTCGCGATGAGCGCGTTCTGGCTGCTCGACGGGCAGGGCGTGGTGCAGGTGGCCTGGCTGAGCGGGCTGTTCTTCTCCGGGATGCTGCTGCCGTTGAACGTCTTCCCGGGCGCGCTGGGCGAGGTGGCGCGGCTGCTGCCGTGGGCGTCGATGCTGCAGGTGCCGGTCGACGTCTATCTGGAGCGGTACACGGGGTGGGGGCTGCTGCGGGCGTACGGATTCCAGCTGGGCTGGGCGGTCGCGCTGCTGGCGGCGGGGCGGGCCGTGCAGTCGGTGGCGACGCGGAAGGTGGTGGTGCAGGGTGGCTGAACGGACCATGGAAGGCGGGGGAGTCGTAGGGGACGGCGCGGGGTCCTGGCGTACGGACGAGGTGGTGGCGTGGCACGCGCGCCCGGCCGAGGCCTGGCGCACCTACCGGATGGTCGCGGGTATGTGGATCCGCTCCACCCTCGCGTACCGCGTCTCCTTCGCGCTGGATCTGCTGGCGAGCCTGGTCGTGACGTTCTTCGACTTCGTCGTGATCCTGCTGATGTTCGGTCAGGTCCGGGGCCTGGGCGGGTTCTCCTTCGCCGAGGTGGCGCTGCTGTACGGGGCGTCGGGGACGTCGTTCGGGCTCGCCGATCTGGTGATGGGCCGGCTGCCGAGGCTGGGCCGGCGGGTACGGGACGGGTCGTTCGACCTGTTCCTGCTGCGGCCGGCGCCGGTGCTCGCGCAGGTGGCGGCGGACCGGTTCGCGCTGCGCCGGCTGGGGCGGGTGATCCAGGGGCTGATCGTGCTCGTGTGGGGTCTGCTGCTGCTCGACGGCGTGGTGTGGACGCCGCTGAAGGTGCTCCTGGTGCCGGTGATGCTGGTGAGCGGGGCGGTGATCTTCTCGGCGCTGATGGTGCTCGGCGCGTCGGCGCTGTTCTGGATGCAGGACGCGGCGGAGGTGACGAACGCCTTCACCTATGGCGGCAACACACTCCTCCAGTACCCGCCGACGATCTTCGCTCAGGACCTGGTGCGGAGTGTCGTCTACGTCGTCCCGCTGGCGTTCGTGAACTGGCTGCCCGCCCTGTACCTCCTGGACCGGCCGATGCCGGCCGGGGTGCCGGGGTGGGCGGCGTTCGCGTCGCCGGTGGCGGCGCTGGGGTGCTGTGCGGTGGCGGGCGTGGCGTGGCGGGCGGGGCTGCGCGCGTACCGCTCGACGGGGAGTTGACGCACGGGGCGCGGGGCGTAAGAGAGACGTGGGACGTAAGAGACGCGGGATGTAGGAGAGAAGGATCCGGTCATGGCGTTCATCGAGCTGGACGGTCTGGAGAAGGTGTTCACGGTGCGCCGCCGGGCGGGGCTGCTGCGCCGGGAGAAACGGGAGGTCAGGGCGGTCGACGGGATCTCGTTCGGGGTGGAGCGGGGCGAGATGGTCGGCTACATCGGCCCGAACGGGGCGGGGAAGTCCACCACGATCAAGATGCTCACCGGCATCCTCACCCCGTCCGGTGGCCGGCTGCGGGTGGCCGGGATCGACCCGTCGAGCGAGCGGAAGCGGCTGGCCCGGCGTATAGGAGTGGTGTTCGGGCAGCGCACCACGCTGTGGTGGGACCTGCCGCTGCGCGACTCGTACACGCTCGTCCACCGGATGTACCGGATCCCCGACGACCGGTTCCGCGCGAATCTGGCCCGCTGTGTGGAGCTGCTCGATCTCGGCGACCTGCTGGACGTGCCCGTACGCCAGCTGTCCCTCGGTCAGCGGATGCGCGGTGACATCGCGGCGGCGCTGCTGCACGATCCGGACGTGCTGTATCTCGACGAGCCGACGATCGGTCTGGATGTCGTCTCCAAGGCGAAGGTGCGGGGCTTTCTGCGTGATCTGAACGCCACACAGGGGACGACGGTGCTGCTGACCACCCACGATCTGACCGATATCGAGCAGTTGTGTTCACGGGTGATGGTGATCGACCACGGGCGACTGATGTACGACGGGGATCTGGCCGGGCTGCACACGGCGGGGGACGGGGAGCGGCAGCTGGTCGTCGACCTGGCACACGAGTCGGCGCCGATCGAGGTGCCCGGCGCCCGGTTCGTACGGGCGGAGGGACCGCGGCAGTGGCTGGCGTTCCCGGCGACCGCGTCGGCGGCTCCGGTGGTGGCGGCGGTGGCCGCCGCGTACCCGCTGGCGGACCTCTCGGTGCGGGAACCGGACATCGAGGCGGTGATCGCGAAGATGTACGGGGGAACTCGTGATGCGGGCCGGGAGTCTGTCAGGTAGGGAGGTGAAGCGATGGTCAGCTTCACGTACACGGCGGCCGACGAAGAGAAGAGCCGCGGCGTCCGACGGATGAAACGCCTGGCCACCGGGCTGCTGCTCGGTGTCGCGGCGGTCTATGCCCTGGCGACCTGGGCCCGCGGCGCGGGCGCGGGCGGCTGGGCGGGCTACGTGGCGGCGGCGGCCGAGGCGGGCATGGTCGGCGCGCTCGCGGACTGGTTCGCGGTGACGGCGCTGTTCCGGCATCCGCTGGGGCTGCCGATCCCGCACACCGCCATCATCCCGACCAAGAAGGACCAGCTGGGCGCGTCACTCGGCTCGTTCGTCGGCGAGAACTTCCTGTCGGCCGACATCGTACGGGGGCGACTGCGCGGCTTCGGCATCGCGCGGCGCCTCGGGGCGTGGCTGGCCGAGCCGGCGCACGCGGAGCGGGTGACCGCCGAGCTGGCGACGGCGCTGCGCGGGGCGCTGACGGTGCTGCGCGACTCCGACGTGCAGGCCGTCGTGGGCGAGGCGATCACCCGGCGGGCGGAGGCGGCGGAGATCGGGCCGGGGCTCGGCAAGACGCTGGAGCGGGTGGTCGCCGACGGCGCGCACCACCGGGCGGTCGACCTGGTGTGCGGGCGGGGCCGGGACTGGCTGGTGCGGCACGGGGACTCGGTCATGGACGCGGTTCAAGGCGGTGCGCCGGGCTGGACGCCGCGGTTCGTGGACCGCAGGATCGGCGAGCGCGTGTACAAGGAGCTGCTGCGCTTCGTCACGGAGATGCGGGACATGCCGGACCACCCGGCGCGCGGCGCGATCGACCGGTTCCTGCGGGACTTCGCGGCCGACCTGCAGTCCGACACGGAGACCCGCGCGCGCGTGGAGCGGCTGAAGTCGGAGCTGCTCGCCCGGCCCGAGGTGCAGGACATCATCGCGTCGGCCTGGTCCTCCGTACGGGGGCTGATCCTGGCGGCGGCCGACGACGACCAGAGCCAGCTGCGGCGCCGCGCCCGCGCCTCGCTGATGTCGCTGGGGTCGCGCCTGGCCACCGACGAGCGGCTGCAGGGCAAGGTGGAGCGCTGGGCGGAGGACGCGGCGGCGTATGTGGTGACGACCTACCGGAACGAGATCACCTCGCTGATCACGGACACGGTCGCGGGCTGGGACGCCGACCAGACCTCGAAGAAGATCGAGGCGAACATCGGCCGCGACCTGCAGTTCATCCGGATCAACGGCACGGTGGTGGGCGCCCTGGCGGGCCTGCTGATCTACACGGTCAGCCACGTGCTGGGGGCCTGACCGCCTGCCCGGGGTCACGGCGCGCGCAGGGCCGCGTCGAGGTGCTCCCGTACCGGTGCGAACAGCTCCCCGTACGGCACGTACCGCTCGATCGCGTCGCGCCCCGCCCAGACGACTCCGCCGTCCGGCCGCTCCTCGCTCACCAGGCTCTCGGGTACGCACGCGATGTACGCCATGTCCTGGCCGGTCTGCGGGTGTGTGCGCTCCCCGAGCAGCCGTACGGCGGTGACGGCGAGCCCGGCCCCCGCCCAGGCCGCGCGCACGGCCGCGCCCTCGGGCGTCTGGCCGGCCTCGACCGGGCCGACGGGGAACCGCCAGAACGGTTCGCCTTCGCCGGCCTGCCCGCGCACGAGGAGTACGCGGTGCTCATGGACGACGACGGCGACGACGATCCCCTGCTGTGTCATGCGGGGATCGTATCGAAACGGGTAAAACGCCCTCGTCAGGCAGCCTTGCGGCTCACGACGTACGAGGCCCCGGCCATCACGCCGGCCACCGAGAACACCGCGGGCCACGCCCCGATCTTCTTCGCCAGCGGGTGCGACCCGGCGAACGCCGCCACATACCCGGCCCCGAGCCCTGCGGCCCCCTTCGCCCCGGCGGCCCGGTACCACTCCCGCCCGGCCACGGCCCCGGCCGCCGCGAGCACGGCCCCACCCAGCGGCCGCTTCTTCGTCCACCGCGCGACGGCATACCCCCCGACGAGCCCGGCGGCGGCGATGGCGGGGGAGAGGGTGCGGGTGCTGGGCATGACGACGGGCCTTTCTCGCGGCGACGGTCTGACTCCTTGAGCCTAACGAGGCCACGCGGGCGGCGGGGGCCTTGGTGGACTTCTGCCAGGGGGAGGGGCTGACTGCGGCTGCCCTTCAGGAGGAGAGTGCGGCGTCGAGGTAGTCCTGCACCGGCTCGAACAACCCGTATGGCACGTACTCCGGGATCTCGCCGTGGGTGACCCAAGCCAACTCGGCCAGTTCCTCGGTGTCCGCTACGTGGGCCGTACCTTCCAGCACCTCGCACGCGGTGTACGACATCAGCCGCCCCGTCTTCGGATGAACGCGCTCGCCGAGCAGCTTCACGGCCGCCACGGTCAGCCCGGTCTCCTCCCGCGTCTCCCGCACGGCGGCGTCCTCGCGGGCCTCGCCAGCTTCGACCGCACCGGCCGGGAACTGCCAGGAGAGCTGTCCTTCGCTGACCCTGCGGCGCACCATGAGTACACGTCCCTCATTCACGACGATGGCGGCGGCGATGCCCGGTTGCTCGTCTGTCTTCTTTTGCTGTGCCACGTGCACCTCTCCAGGTTGGCCAGGATGGGTGGGAAACGACTGGGGGAATGACAGCGCACCCTGTCCCTGCGCTCGGCGCATCC
This sequence comes from Streptomyces laurentii, assembly GCF_040635425.1. Classification (NCBI taxonomy): domain Bacteria; kingdom Bacillati; phylum Actinomycetota; class Actinomycetes; order Kitasatosporales; family Streptomycetaceae; genus Streptomyces; species Streptomyces laurentii. The sequence goes on from NZ_JBEYHT010000050.1 coordinate 26,464, forward strand.
CCCGCCGAGCCCGGCAGAGGATGTGACTGAGTCAGGAACACGGGTGCAGGGCTTGAAGTGGGTCTTTCACGCAGACAACCTTGGCTAACCCGAGCTTGACGAGTTACCGGCTCGCTTGGTCTCGCCCCTGTCCTTCCCTGCTTGCGTCAGAGAACAGCAAGGTGGGCTCGGCGAGGATGTCGCGGCCGGCCTCGCTCTTGTAGATCTCGTCGACGCTGCCGAAGCGCGCCTCGCTGTAGTCGAGGTCGAGCATCTTCGCGGCCTGCCGGACGGACGCCTCGTCGGGACCTTCGATCTCGATGAAGGTGGGGAGATCAGGCCAGGTGTCGAAGTCGAAGTTGACCTCGCCCAAACGCCATTCCTCCCGGTAGTTCTCCTGGTAGCGGACCTCGGCGAGTCCGAGACGGCGAAGGATGTCGGCCATGGCGTGGAGGTCGCCGACCTCGGTCTCGATCTCGGTGGTGCCATCGATCGTGGTCGCGTCGGTGACCTGCTTGAGCGTGAGGGTCGAGCGAGGCCCCTCGTTACGCAGCCGCAGCCAGGCGCCTGTGTCGAGGGCGTCGTTCTCGAAGATCTTGCGGGTGAGAAGGGTGCGGGGGAGCGCTTGTGTGGCTCCCAGGGCGATCAATTTGTCATTGAGGGCGGGTACATCGATGTTCAGGAACGTGGCTTCGTACTCGTGTTTCATGTTCGTTTCCTTGCCCTGGCGGGTCAGTTCTCGGCGGGGGTGATGGGCAGGGCCCGCGCGGCTCGAATGGTCATGCGGCCGACCGATGCGGGAGCCGGGCGAACTGGAACGCGAATCCAGTGGGCTGGAACCCGGCTCAAGGCGGTGAGCGCGCTGCGCCGTCGACCGGGAGTACTCGATGCCGCAGAGCCTCGCGATCGAGGATGAACTCGGTGTCGGACAGCCCTGCTTCTCGGACAAGGCGCTGCATGCGGCTGCCGACATCGGTAGGGGGTTCTGCCCCACGAGTGAGTGGCCAACCGGCTCGGAGCGCTACAACACGTCGCCCTCGATCTCCGTGTACTCCTTGCGGATCAGGTCGATGACCTCGTGGGACTCGGACAGCTCAACTCCATTGATAGAGCTGAGCGCCCGCACTCCGATGGCCGCGTTGGTCGCGAAGGCTGCCCGCATGTCCGTCACGTCGGCGAGACGGACGGGCGCCGTGTCGTGGTCGTGAGCTCCCTTAAGCAGTTCCATGGTGACGCCGACCAGGCACTCGGCTTCAGGCCAGATCACTCGGCTGCCGTCGAAGAAGCCGATGTTCCAGGTTCCTCCCTCCGAGACATACTGGTCTTGGTCGATGAACAGAGCGTCGTCGAATCCATCAAGCTGCGCCTGGCGGCGGTGGTGCAGACTGGCGAAGAGGCCGATGCTTTTCACGGTTGGGATGTCCCGCGTGTATGCGGTCGACCGTACCCGGAGGGGCGGGAGGGGGAGGGCGCCAGCGGGCCGTGAGGTAACCAGCACGTGTGGAGACCTCGCCGAGACTGGGCGCCCGAGATCGAGGCCAGGGTCGAAAATCGTCACGCGGATCGTGGTGGAGCCCGCCGGTGGAAGGGCGCGGCGGGCCAGCGCGCGGACCCGCTCCGTGTCGAGGCTGACGCCGAAGAGCGTTCGACAGTCTCGCCGAAGCCTCTCCATGTGCAGAGCAAGGCCGCGCACTCGGCCGTCATCTACTCGCATGGATGTGAAGTGGCCGTAGTTGGTGAGCGCCAGGGCCTGGATCTGAGCGAGCTCGACCGGTACTCCGTTGAGTTCTGCCATGCGGTCAGAATGCCACCTGACATATTGACTCAACTCTAGAAGACAGACAGAGCAACTGAGTTCGGCGACATTCTGGTCGTTGGGCGGGCGGAGGGGTATCTACGGAGAGGTCGCCACAGTCATGTAGGGGTCCATGCGTCCGAAGGGTGGAATCAAAGAGGGAGCGCGCCGGAAGGACCCACGAAGCGTGCCGCGCTGCGGCAGCGGTTCGAGTGGAAGCCGCGACCCTCGTCCGGGGCAGGGTGGTTGGCCTGGAAGGAACTCGCCAGCGGAACAACTGCTCGTCAGATAACCTGATTGTGGATCAGTCGCCGTCTCCCGCACTCGGGAGCTGACACGTGTCGCCGTCACCCCCACTGGGGTGCTGACACTCAAGGAGCAGCAGATGTCCGGCAAGGACTACAGCTACGACATCCCGGAGCACTCGATCGAATACGTTCGGGTGGATCCGATGTCCATCAAGTTTGACTCCCGCGCCCAGCGCAATCTCAACAAGCCGCGTGCGCGGGCGATCGCCGAGAAGCTGGTTCCCACCGCGCTCGGGACGCCGATCCTCTCTCAGCGTGAAGATGGCATGTACGCGGTCGACGGCATGCATCGCGTCTACGCCTGCCAACTCATCATGGCCGGGGAGGTAGCGGTCTCGGAGCAGGTTCGCAACGCCATCCAGACCGTAACGTGCGAGGTTCACTCAGGTCTCTCGATGGCTAACGAGGCGTCACTTTTCATCATCAAGAATAAGGAGTCATCGAAGGTCGGTCCGAACGATGAGTTCAGGATCGGCGTGCTGGCTGGCCACCCACTCTTCGTGGACACCAACACCGTGTTGGAGAAGCATCAGCTCAAGGTCGGCAGTCGTACCGCCAACAAGGTGGGCGGCATCAAGGCGATTCTCGGCATTGTCGAGGAACACGGCCCTGAGATCCTGGACCAGTCGCTCACCATCGCTGAAGAAGCCTGGGGTCGTACTCCGGACACGTGGCACGCCGTCACTGTCGGGGGGATCGCCACGGTGATCTCGAAGCACCCCGAGGTGGTTAAGCACCCAGAGCTGGCGCAGAAGCTCAAGCGTCAAGGGGACCCGCTTTCCTTCAAGGCCAAGATCCAGACCATCGCCACCAACAACAACACCCGGCTTGATGGCAGTAAGGGGCGAATGAAGGCCGCCCACTTGGCCGTCGCTTCCGCCTGGAATGCGAGCCGCCGCACCAACCGCATTCCTGTCCCGAACATCTTCGAGTAAGCCCAAGAGGCGCGACACCTCGCTCCGCGTGCTCGGGGCGGGGTGTCCTGCTGTGTTCGCACGGCTTCATGGCTTGAGTCTCAGTGGGTCCCGGCCAGAGACTTCGTACGGGTTGCCGACCGTATGGATCAACCGGAGTGCTCGACGGATACGCCGTCGACGAAGGTCTTCCACGTCCTCGCGGGCACAACGAGGACGGAGCCTCCTCGAAGCTTTGAGTCTCGCACCAAGGTTCCCGTGGGTGTGTGGGCGCACTCCACGCACTCGCCTCCTGAGCCGTTGCTGTAGGAGGACTTGAACCAGCGGAGAGCAGCGGGTATCGGGTCACTCATGTCGTGTATTCCTTCAGTAGGGACCTGATGAGGGTGGCCGAGTGGTGCGGGCTCGCGGCGGCGGCGCGCAGGTTGTCGAAGGCTCTGGTGTAGGCCCGGACTTCCTCCGCCCCCTCAAGGTAGATGGCGTCGGTGATGCCGTCTCGGTAGACGATGTCCGGGTCTTCGGGGTCGGGGAACCCCAGCATGGTGAACGTGCCGGTGGCGGGATAGCGGCCAGCGTCGAAGGTGAGGACTTGGAGAGTGACGCTGGGGAGTTCCGCCATGTCCAGCATCTTCTCCAGTTGTTCGCGCATGACGGCTCGATCGCCGATGACGGATCGCAGGGCGCCTTCGTGCACGACGAACCAGGCGTCGGGGGCGTGGACGGCTTGGAGCTTCGCTTGGCGTTCCATGCGGACACGCACCGCACGGTCGATGGCTTCCTCGGACATCTGATTGGTCGCACGGTGGAGTTCGGCGGCGTACGTAGGGGTCTGCATGAGGCCGGGGATGAACTCGCACTGGTACTGGCGGAACGTGGAAGCGTCCTGCTCCAGGCCGATGTAGATCGAGAACCAGGCGGGCACTCCATCGCCATGCGCCTGCCACCAGCCCTTGGTCTTCGCCTGTCTCGCCAGTGACTTCAGGAACTCGCGTAGCTCGCCATCCACCCCGTAGAAGCGGCAGAGCGCTTCGACATCCGAGGGCTGGACTCTGCCCGTCCCCGTTTCCATGCGGTTGACCTTGGAGCCGCTCCAGTCGAGCGCGGTTCCGACGTTGGCGCAGGTGAAGCCGCTCGACTCGCGGAGCTTCTTCAGCTCGATCGACAGGCGCCGACGGCGGGCGGTAGGTGAGCCGGCCATCACAATCCCTTCATTTCCACGGGAGTTCAGTCTGTACGCCATGGCCAAGGCTGCCAATCACTCGATAGTGGGAATCCCTCCATGCACATTGCATAACGGGATGCCGCGACGCGATGCTTGTGACTCGTCACGATCTGTCATCGAGGTGAGAGGTGTGGAGGGCGACATGGGCGAAGACGGGTGCATGATCAGGCGGCCGTGGGAGCTGCCGTTCGCGGCTGAGGCACAGGAAGTGGCCGGGCTGCGACGCATCGTGCGGCTCCATCTCAAGGCGTGGGGCTTGCCTCGACAGATGGGTACCGCTCAACTCTGCGTGAGCGAACTCGTCTCGAACGTGGTTCGGCACGTGGGGCCGGGGACCCCTACGTCCCTCCGCCTGCTGATGAACGGAACGTACCTGCGCATCGAGGTGCGCGACCCCGACTGCGAGAACCTGCCGACGCTCATCGCCGCCACCCCCGATGCCGAATCAGGTCGAGGTTTGGCGCTCGTGGACGCGATGGCCGACCGGTGGGGCGTCTTGTTGGGTTCGGACCGCAAGGTGACGTGGTGTGAGATCGCCACTGATCTCCGTACCCCCAACGGTCATACGGGAGGTACGCGTGTCACACGAGCGGAGGCCATGATCTCCCTCTACGGCGCGGTGGCGTCCCCGCGCGCGATCGACGCGAGTCGTCTGGCCGTAGCAGTGGCCAAAGACGCGGCGATCGACGTGATCGTGGACCTCCTGCATTGGATGGGTGCTCACGGATACGACCCCGACGACGTACTCGACATCGCGACGGCACGATTCGAATCCTGTCCCTGAGCTGGGGTGCCTCCTCAACGAGGTGGCGAGAACTCGGCTGTGCCGCCAAGCCCTGTGATCTAGATTTCGTGCATGGGGATTCGAGACATGCTCAGCGAGGTTGCCACCACCTACGACAGGACGGCCGGTTCGGGGCGTGACGTGAAAGGGCAGCAAGTCCTTCGAGCGGTTGCGAACCGTACCGACCTCGCCCTTCCGCCAGGCTTCTGGGCGAAGGGACACGGGGGACAGACCACGCCGGCCGCAACCCCGTGGATCGGCGTCTTCGAGGAGAACGGTCAGACTGACCCGAAGCAGGGGTTGTACCTCGCCTATATTTTCAGCGCCGACTTGAAGAACGTCTCGCTGACCTTGCAGCAGGGGATCACCTGGCTGGAGACGCGGCTTGGTAAGGGCAAGGCGCGCGAACAGCACCTTCGACGTGAGGCCGCCCGTCTGCGTCGAGCCATCCAGCGGCAGGAACGACAGAACTGGATCGATGAGCCGCGCTTTCGCGACAACGCTGATCGCCCCAAGGCGTATGAGGCGGCCAGCGTTATCGCCAAGACGTATGACACCACGGCTCTGCCGAGTGACGTCGCACTGATGGAAGACCTTCTCCGGGGCATCGGGTTCCTTCGACTCACCAAGGCGGTCCATCAGGGCTTGTGGGAGAGCGACGGTCCCGAGGGCGTGGAGATCTCCTATGACCCGGGCGAGCACGGCACCCCGTCGAGTGATGATCCGCTGGCCAACTTCCTGCCCAAGGACAGCAGTGATTACAAGGCGGAAATCACTGGCCGCCAGCAGGTCAAGCGGCGGAGTCACGAGGCGCTTGTCAACGACTTCGGTCTGCACGTCGTCCAGCGCGGGTTCGAGCCGATCACCCGCCTCCAGCACCCCAAGGACTTGGTGCTGCGCGCCCAGGGCGCACCGAAGGACTCGGGGGAGGAGTGGCTGGTCGAGGCGAAGGTCGTCCGCGACGGAAACCCGACGCAGGCGGTACGCGAAGCTGTTGGACAGCTCTACGAGTACCAGCACTTCCTCTACCAGAAGCAGCCCGAGCCCTTCTTGATAGGGCTTTTCTCCGAGGAGATCGGTGCCTACGCCCCGTACCTGGAGAAGCGTGGAATCGCCTCGATATGGCGAGACGGGGCCGGCTGGGACGGCTCCCCCAGGGCACGGGAGTGGGGCATGACCTCCTGACACTCAGTGTAGTTACCGCCTCAGGCCCTCGTCGCGGCCGTGGCAGTCGCCGTACGTCTCCTTCGAGCCGCACCAGCACGGGGACGTGCGGGGCGGGGGCCAGGGGGTGGCGAGGCCGCGGGCGGCGAGGGTCGTGGTGTATTGGGGGAGGAGGGCCGGGGTGGCCGGGGAGGTGGATTCCGAGGCGGCGAAGGCTTCGTAGGACGGGACCGTCGCCGGGACGATGCCCAGGTTCGGGGTGCCCGACTGGGCCAGTTCGCGCAGCGATGCCTCGATGTCCGTCAGGTGGGCCCGGTACGTGGGGTACTCGGCCTCCAGTTCCGGGTACGCCGCGAGGAGTTCGTCCAGTTCCGCTTCCGGCCAGTGCAGGACCGCGACCGGGAACGGGCGGGACAGCGCCGTGCGGTAGGAGCCCAGTTCGGTGCGGAGGCGGGTGATCTCGGCCTGGAGCTCGGCCGGGTCGGAGGAGCCCAGGGCCCACAGGCGCTTCGGGTCGTGCAGTTCGTCCAGCGGGACGGCCGCCGTGTGGAGGCGGTCCGCGAGAGTGTCGTGCTCGTCGTGCGGGAGGGCGAGCAGCCGGCGGACCCGGTGGCGGCCGGTCAGCAGGGACTGGAGGGCGTACGTGATCTCCTGGGCCGGGTCCACGAGCAGGCGGGCCGCCTCGGTGAACGTCGCCTCCGCGTCCTCCAGCTCGTCGTGCGCCTCCAGCGTCTCCGCCGCGATCTCCCACGGCGCCGGCTCCGCCGGGCGGGCGGCCCGGACGCCGGTGATGATCGCGCGGGCCTCGGCCTCGTGGCCGTACTCCCAGAGGTTCGCCGCCTTCAGCGCCCTGATCAGGAACGGTTCGGCGGGCTCGGGGCAGGACAGCAGGTCGTCGTAGAGGGTCGTCGCGCGTGCGCGGTCGCCCGCCAGTTCGAGGTGCGCCGCCGCGCGGAGCAGCAGCGGTTCGCGGTCCTCCGGGTACTGCCCCGCGGTACGGAGCAGGCGCTCGGCTTCGGTGGTGTGGTCGGCAGGCGTGTCGGGGCGCATGTCGTCCACCGTACTGCTGTACGGCCCTGGAGAGTTGGCGCACGAGCGCTTATCGTGCCCGCCGTGCGAGCCAGGGTGCGCGGGCGGGTGCCGGTCGTCGTTCAGGTGCGCCGGCGGCGCCCGCCTGCCGTCCGCGTGCTGCGGGCCGCTGCCGAGGCTCTCGTCACCTGCGGTCTTGTCGTCCTGCTGTTCGTCGTCCACCAGCTCTGGTGGACCAACGAGCAGGCCCAGGCGCGCGCCCAGGGGCAGGTGAGGAGCCTTGAGGAGGGGTGGGGTGCCCCCGGGACTCCCGAGGCTCCCGAGATCCCCGAGATCCCCGAGATTTCCGATGATCCCGAGACTCCCGGTACCCCTGATACCTCCGATGCTCCGGTGACGGCCGGCGGCGCCTCCACCGACCCCGTACGGACGGGCGCCCCGTCCGACGCCCCGTACGCCGTCCTCCGCATCCCCCGCCTCCGTCTCGCCGTCCCCATCGCCCCCGGCACCGACAAGCGCCGCGTCCTCGACCAGGGCTTCGTCGGCCAGTACCCCGGTTCCGCCGCCCCCGGCCGCCCCGGGAACCTCGCGCTCGCCGGGCACCGCAACACCCACGGCGAGCCGTTCCGCCGCCTCGACCGGCTGCGCCCCGGGGACGACGTCACCGTGCGGACCCGGCAGGGCACGTACACCTACCGCGTCGACCAGGTGCTCCCCGCCACCTCGCCCCGCGACACCGGCGTCATCGCGCCCGTCCCCCGCTCCCGGTACCACCCGGCCGCCGGCTACGACCGGCCCGGCGCGTATCTCACCCTCACCACCTGCACGCCCGAGTTCACGTCCACCTACCGGCTGATCGTCTGGGCGAAGCTAATCTCGTCCGAGTGATAAAACGCCGGCCCCACCTCCTCTGGCTGCTCGTTCCGTACGTGCTGTTCGTCGTCGCCCTCCCCTTCGTGAATCGCGGCATATTCCTCTTCTTCTGGCTGCTCGGGGCGACCGTCCTGACGCCCCTCGCCGTCGGCCTCGCCCACCGCGGTGACCGGAAGCGGACGTGGAAGCGCGCGGAAGAGAGGCGCTCGTGAGCACCGCGCTCTGGATCCTCGCCGGGTTCATGGTCCTCACCGTCGTCCTCGGGCTGCTCGCGGTGCGCCGCCAGGAGCGCGGCGGCGGGCTCGCCGAGTGGTCGGTCGGCGGGCGGTCGCTCGGACCGGTGTTCATCTGGGTGCTGATGGCCGGTGAGGGGTACACCAGCTTCAGCTACCTCGGTGCCGCCGGCTGGGGCTACAACTACGGGGCGCCCGTCCTCTACGTCGTCGCGTACATGTCCTGCGGTTACGCCCTCGGTTATCTCGTCGGCCCCATGCTGTGGGGTTACGCCCGCCGCCACGGCCTCGTCTCGATCAGCGACATCGCCGCGCACCGCTACCGCCGGCCGTGGCTCGGCGCGCTCGTCGCCGTCCTCGCGACCGTGTTCCTGCTGCCGTACATCCAGCTGCAGATCACCGGCATGGGCGTGGTCGTGTCGACGATCTCGTACGGCGGCATCGGCCTCGACCTCGCCTACTTCCTCGCCTTCGCCGTCACCACCGCCTTCGTCGTGGTCAGCGGCCTGCGCGGCAGCGCCTGGGTGTCCGTCCTGAAGGACGCGCTGGTCATCCTGACCCTGGGCTTCCTCGCCGTGTACATCCCGCTGCACTACTTCGACGGCCTCGGCGACTTCGCCCACCGTCTCGTCGACGCGAAGGCGGAGTGGCTGAGTCTGCCCGGTCACAACGGCCGGACGAGCGGTTACGGGGTGGGCTGGTTCGCCTCCACCACCGTCCTGAACTCCCTCACCGTGGTCATCTTCCCGACCACCGTCGCCGGCTACCTGGGCGCCCGCGATGCCGACACCCTGCGCCGCAACGCCGTCTGGCTGCCCGCGTACAACATCCTGCTGTTCATCCCCATGCTGCTCGGCATGGCGGCCCTCTTCGTCGTCCCCGGCCTCACCGGCGCCGACTCGAACCTGGCCCTGTTCAAACTGGTCATCGACGCCCTGCCCGAGTGGGCGGTGGGCGTGGTCGGGGTCGCGGCCGCGCTCTCGTCGATCGTGCCGATGGCGGTGTTCATGCTGGTCATCGGCACGATGTGGGGGCGCAGCGTGCTGTCCCTCGTGCCGCGGCTGAAGCGCCGGGAGAAGGGGATCTCGCAGGTCGTCGTGGTCGTCGCCGGGACGCTCGCGCTGATCCTCACGTACACCGCGCCCAACACCCTCGTCCGGCTGTCCCTTATCTCGTACGAGGGGATGGCGCAGTTCGTGCCGTTGCTGCTGCTGGGGCTGGTGTGGCGGCGGATGACGCTGTACGGGGCGCTCAGCGGGCTCGCCGTCGGTGTCGGGATCGTCTGCGGTCTGGTCTTCACCGGCCACGACCCGCTGTGGGGTGTGAACGCCGGGCTGCTCGCGCTCGCCGCGAACCTGGCCGTCGCGATCCCGGTCAGCCTGTACGGGCCCCAGGGGGCCGCGGGGGAGGAGCCCGTCGAGCTCGCCGACCTGGACGAACCCGACGAGCCCGACGAGCCCGACGAGTCCGGGAAGGAGGGGGCGGTCAGCGCCCCCGTCCCACCGCGAGGGTGACGACCGCGCCCGCGACGCCGAGGACCGCCGAGGCGCCGGCCGCGACGTCCGCGCCGGCCGTCGACAGGGCCAGGGCGAGGGCGACGCCGGCCGAGGAGCCGATGTAGCGGGCGGTGTTGTTGGCGCCGGAGCCCATCGCCGCCCGCGCCTGCGGTACGGAGTCGACGGCGAGGCGCGGCAGCGCGGCGTTCAGCAGCCCGCTGCCCGCGCCCGCCACGATCAGGCCCGGCAGCAGCCGCGGCACCGAGGCGTCGTCCAGGGTGCCGAGGAGCGCGAGGACGCCGGCGGTCGACAGGACGAAGCCGAGCGCGAGCTGGTACGTGGCGGACAGCCGGCCCGCGAGCCTGCGGGTCTGCAGGGCCACCACGAACGCCGTGCCCGACCAGGCCAGGAACAGCCAGGCGGCGGTCAGCGGCGACAGTCCGCCGCCGCTCTGGAGCAGCGCGGGCAGCACGCTGAAGAAGCCGATCACGGCGAGGCCGGTGAACAGCGCCCCGGCGGTGGCCGCGCGGAACGCCGGGCGCCGGAACAGCGCCAGGTCGATCATGGGCGTACGGCTGCGCCGCTCGACGCCCGCGAACACCGCCGCCAGCACCACCGCCGCGAGCAGCAGCAGCAGCCCCACGCTCGGGCGCAGCCAGCCGTCCCGGCCCAGGGTGAGCGCGGTGAGCAGGGCGGCGAGCGCGAGGCCGAGGGTGAGCGCGCCCGCGATGTCCGGGCGGCCGTCGCGCGGGGCGCGGGACTCGGTGAGGGTACGGGTGCCGAGCGCGGCGGCCACGAGGGTGGCCACGGCCAGCGCCTCGTACGTCAGCCGCCAGTCGGCCAGGCTCAGGCTGCCCGCGAGCAGCGGGCCGAGCGCGATGCCCGCGCTGACGAACGCGCCCCACACCCCGGTCGCCCGTATCCGGTCCACGCCCGCCGGGTACGCGTGGGCGAGCAGGCCGAGGCTGGCGGCGAGCACGGCGGCGCTCGCCGCGCCTTGCGCCACGCGCGCGAGGACGAAGGTGAGCGTGGAGGAGGCGAAGGCGCCGAGGCCGGTGGTGAGGCCGAGGGCGAGGGTGCCGAGAAGGAAGACCCGGCGCCGGCCGTGGTCGTCGGCGAGGCTGCCGGCCACCAGGAGCAGGACGGCGAGGCCAAGCGGGGTGCCGTTGAGCAGCCAGGCCTGGAGGGAGGCGGGGGTGCCGAAGGCGCGGCTCATGGACGGCAGGGTGAGCATCGGGGCCGTGTAGTTCATCAGCGTGAGCGCGGTGGCGGCGCTGGTGACGGCCAAAGTGGCGCCGGGGCGGGAAGAGCGGGAAGAGCGGGACGTGCGGGAAGGGGGAGCGGAAGCGCCGGCGGACGGGCGGGAGGACCGGGGGGCGGGCGCCGGGCGCGGCTCCCCTGAGCGGCGACGGTACGCGCGCGGGGCGGCGGGGTCGCCGGTCCGGGCGTCGGTGTCGGCGGGAGCGTGCGGGGGCATGGCGGGACCTCGGCTTCCGTAGGTTCGTTCACTGAACCTTGAGCGTGGGCCCCACCGTAGCAGTCAAGGTTCAATGATTGAACCCACCCGGGTACACTCGGTCCCATGGCTCTCGGCAAGGACTACGCGACCCAGCAGTGCTCCATCGCCCGCGCCCTCGAAGTGATCGGCGAGCGCTGGACCCTCCTCGTCGTGCGCGACGCCTTCTACGGCGTACGGCGCTACAACGACTTCCTCGTCCACCTCGGCGCCCCCCGCGCCGTCCTCGCCGCCCGCCTCCAGTCCCTCGTCGAGGACGGGGTCCTCGACAAGCGGCGCTACCAGGAGTCCCCGCCGCGCGACGAGTACGTGCTCACCGAGCGCGGCCTCGCGCTGTGGCCCGTGATCCGCTCGCTCGGCCTGTGGGGACGCGGGGGCCCGCCCGGTGAACCGACCGCGCCTCCCATGCGTCTCTTCCATCACACCGACTGCGGCACCGAGCTGGGGCCGTACGGCGAGTGCCCGGCCTGCCGGGCCGTCGTACCCCCGGCCGATGTCGAGATGCGGCCCGGCCCCGGACTCGATCCGGATCCGGCCGATCCGGTCAGCCGCGCGTTGCTGCGGCCCCGTCGGCTCCTCGTCCCCCTGGACGGCGATCCGGTATAACAGTCGGAAGAGTCCGCACAGGCGGAAGAGTCCGCACAGGCGGACGAGGGAACGGATGGCGGTCCGCCGACACGGACAGCCGACGGTGAAAGGAGGAGACGGTATGCCCCGCGGGTATCTGCTGCGCGTTCTCGCGCCGGTCTTCTTCCTCCTCGCCCTCGCCGACCTGCTCGTACCGCTCTTCGCCGACGGCGCCGGCGGTGGCGTGACCCTGTCCGCCGCCTTCGCGCTCGCGGCGGCCTCCGCCGTCTGCGCGCTGATCGGCGGGGCCCGCGCGGCCCTGCCCGTACCGCCGACCCGGGTCCGTACCGCCCTGCGCGACCGCGCCCGGCGTACCGCCTTCCTGCCGCAGCGCGACCCCGATGCCCGGGGCCGCCGCAGGCCCAGGGCGCCCGGCCGCTGCCTTCCGACGGCCGCGTAAAGGACCCCGTACGCCGGTACGCCGTACCCGCCCCGCTCCGGGCGCGTACCCCCGTGCCCGCGTCGAGCATCGCCCCGGCGTCCTGCGCGGTTCCGTCCTGCCGAGATCGACAGATCACGCGATCACGCGATCACTGACCTCTTCCGGCACGACGAGACCCCTCGGAGGGCTCCCATGTCCCTGTTCTTCGACGCCTTCGCCGCCCTGATCGAACGCTGCGCCGACCTGCTCACCCCGCTGTTCGCCGGCGCCTCGACGGCCGCCGCCATCGTCCTGTTCACGATGGCGGTACGGCTCGCGGTCCACCCCCTCTCGCGGGCCGCCGCCCGCGGCCAGAAGGCCCGGGCCCGGCTCGCCCCGCAGCTCGCCGCGCTGCGCAAGAAGCACGCGAAGAACCCCGAGCGGCTGCAGAAGGCGGTCATGGAACTGCACGCCAAGGAGAAGGTCTCGCCCCTCGCGGGCTGCCTGCCGAGCCTGCTCCAGGCGCCCGCGTTCTTCCTGATGTACCACCTGTTCTCCAGCGGCCGGATGGCCGGCCACGACCTGTTCGGCGCCCCGCTCGTCGGCCGCGCCGCCGACGCCTTCGGGCAGGCGGGACCGTTCGGCCCGGCCGGTCTCACCTACCTCGCGCTCTTCGTGATCGTCGCCGTCACCGCCACGTACACCTTCGTGCGCACCCGGCGGCAGCAGGCCGCCGCGCCCGCGACGGTGGACACGGACCAGCCCGGCGCCGGGGCCGTCATGGCGCTCACCCGCCACCTGCCGCTGCTGTCCTTCGCGACCCTGATCACCGTCGCCGTGGTACCGCTCGCGGCCGCGCTCTACGTCGTCACCAGCACGGTCTGGACGGCCGTCGAGAGGGCCTTCCTGTACCGGGACATGCCCGCCGCGGCGCTCGCCTCGCCGGCCGTGGGCGCGTGACGCCGGCCCGTACGGGGTCTGTACGAGCCGTCCCTACGAGCTGTCCCTACGAGCCGTCCCTACGAGCCGCCCCTACGGGGTGTGCCGTACGGGGTGTGCCGGGGTGTGCCGTACGGGCTGTTCCGAACGTGCACACGGCTGTCGCGTAAGGGTCCAGAGGGTGGGCGGGGTCTTGCAGAGCATCCCGATCCCGGTGGAGGATCGATCGATCCTCCGATGGCCGCACTCCATCGGCCGGGGTGCCAGGCGGTCCGCTCCCGCGGGCCGTCCGACCAGAGGGAGAAGACCATGAAGCTGCTGCGCGTCGGTCCGGCGGGCGCCGAACGGCCCGCCCTCCTCGACCAGGACGGGACGCTGCGCGACCTGTCCGCGCTGGTCGACGACATCGACGGCCGGCTCCTCTCCGACGGCTCCGCGCTCGAACGGATCCGCGCCGCGCTCGGCGCCGGGGTGTTGCCCGCGCTCGACCCGGCCGGGCTGCGCACCGGCCCGCCGGTCGGCCGGATCGGCAAGGTCGTGTGCGTCGGCCTGAACTACCACGCCCACGCGGCCGAGACGGGCGCCGCCTCGCCCGCCGAACCCGTCCTCTTCCTCAAGGCCGCCGACACCGTCGTCGGCCCGGAGGACACCGTGCTCGTGCCGCGCGGCGCGGAGAAGACGGACTGGGAGGTCGAACTCGCCGTCGTCATCGGCCGCACCGCCCGCTACCTGGAGACCGACGAGGAGGCCCGCGCGCACATCGCCGGGTACACGATCGCCCACGACGTCTCCGAGCGCGCGTTCCAGATCGAACACGGCGGCACCTGGGACAAGGGCAAGAACTGCGAGACCTTCAACCCGCTCGGGCCGTGGCTCGTCACCGCCGACGAGGTCCCCGACCCGCAGGACCTCTCGCTGCGGCTGTGGGTCAACGGCGAACTCCGGCAGGACGGCCACACCGCCGACCAGATCTTCCCGGTCGCCCAGGTGATCCGGTACGTCAGCCACTTCATGACGCTGCACCCCGGCGACATCGTCAACACCGGTACGCCGGCGGGTGTCGCCCTCGGGCAGCCGGAGCCCAAGCCGTACCTGCGGCCCGGTGACGTCGTCGAGCTGGAGATCGAGGGGCTGGGGCGGCAGCGGCAGGAGCTGAAGAGCGCGTAGCCGGGGCCGCTCTCGGGGCGGTCCTCGGGGCCGTCCCGGGGGCCGTCCTCGGGTGAGTGGCCGCGCGGCCGAAGCCGACTCGTCCCGGCCCCGCGGCCTTTCCCCGGGAGTCCGGCATCCTCGCCACACCCGGGATTCTTGTCTCTCCATACGATTTTTTACGGCGACGTTGTGCTCTTCCCGCGCGTCGGCGTCCTGTCGGAGCGTCAAAGTCTGCATATTGCCGCATATGCACGCACATGTAACACGGCGACGCCGTCGAGGAGTGGCGACGACGGCTGCCGCGGCGGCCGCCGTCGCCGCACTCGTGGGCCCTCTCGCCACCCAGGCCCTCGCCGACCCGCTTCCCGGCGGTCTCGGCCCCTGCCTGCCGGGCAGTTGCCCCAGCCCGTTCCCCGAGGTCAACAACGGCCCCCTCGCCGGCCGTGACAACAACATCAACATCTTCGTGGGCGACGACTTCCTCGTCCTCCAGGCGGCGGCGGAGGCCGAGGGCAAGGTCGTGGTCCTCGGTGACTTCGACATGAACAAGCGGGCCGGGGGCTCGCAGGTCTACAACGTCGGTGTCGTGGGCGCCGGTTCGCGCGTCCCGCCCGACAACGGCACCGACTACCTCACCACCGGCAATGACATCACCATCGCCCCTGGCCAGCGCCTGCTCGCCGAAGAGGACGGGGCCTTCGGAGAGGTACGGTACGGGGGCGTGCTCAGCGGCACCGTCCAGCCCTCGGCCGTCGAGGACCCGACCGCGGCGGACCGGTACCGGGCCCTGCGCGGGGAACTCACCGCCGCCAGCCTCTGCTACGCCTACGAGAACGGGGCACCGCGCACCGCGACCGGTACCGCCGTGAACCTCGGTTACGAGACGGCCTTCACCGGCGACGGCCACTCCGCCCTCCAGGTCTTCAACGTCGACTTCGACATGGAGTCGGCGAGCGGCGGCTCGCAGGGGCTGAGCTTCACCGGCATCCCGGCCGACGCGACCGTGCTCGTCAACGTCACCGGCGGGCCGAGCCGGACCATCGACTCCTACGTCAACGGGCTTCCGGACGGGCTGCGCGAGCGGGTGCTGTGGAACTTCCCGGACGCGACGGACGTGATCTTCGAAGGTGGCGCGCAGTTCGACGGCAGCGTGCTCGTCGGCAACCCGGCCGGCACGTCGACGGTGACGATGCCCGGCATGAACGGGCGCTTCTACACCAGCGGTTCGTTCGTCCACACCTCGGCGGCGAGCGGGGGCGGCGGACAGGAAATGCACGCGTACCCCTTCAACGGTGATCTGCCGTCCTGCGCGGTCGAGCCGACGCCGACCCCGACCCCCACGCCGACTCCCACCCCGACCCCCACGCCGACTCCCACCCCGACACCGACTCCGACGCCGACCCCCACCCCGACACCGACTCCGACGCCGACTCCCACCCCGACACCGACCCCGACCCCCACGCACCCGGGTGGCTCGGGCGGTGGGTACGGCTCCGGTGGCGGATACGGCAGCGGGTACGGCGTACGCGCGCACCCCGCGCCGGACGGTCACCTGCCGGACACGGGCGCCGGGTCGATGACCGGAAAGATCGTGATGGGCGCGACGGCCACCGGGCTCGCCCTCGCCGGCGGTGTCCTGGTGGCGCTCACCCGGCGCCGCCGCCGGATGAGCTGACCGGCCCCGGCCCCGGCCGCTCGCTCCGAGGCCGAACCGAGGTCACCCCGAGGGCGTCACAGCGTGACCGTGACGCCCTCGCGGGCCGACCGCCGGGCCGCCTCCAGGACAGCGAGCGCGGCGGCGGCCTCGGCGGCCGGCACCGGGTTCGGGCCGGTGCCGCGCAGGGCGGCGGCGACGGCCGCGTAGAAGGCGGGGTAGTCGCCCGGCAGGGTCCGGACCGGGGTGCCGCCGCCGGTCAGCGGGGACTCGCCGGAGCCGATCCGGCCCCACAGCCCCTCCGGTTCGAAGCCCCACCCGCGGCCGCCGCCGGCGCCAGGGCGCCGGCCCTCGCGGAGCGCGGCCTCCTGCGGGTCGAGCCCGTACTTCACGAACCCGGCCTCCTGCCCCAGCACCCGGAACCTCGGCCCGAGCTGGGCGGTGGTGGCGCTCACCCACAGGTGGGACCGGACGCCGTTCGCGTGGGTCAGCGCGAGGAACGTGTCGTCGTCGGCCTCGGCGCCGGGGCGGCGCACGTCGGACTCGGCGTACACGCGGACGACCGGGCCGAACAGGACCAGCGCCTGGTCGACGACATGGCTGCCGAGGTCGTACAGCAGCCCGCCGATCTCCGCCGGGTCGCCGGACTCGCGCCAGCCTCCCTTCGGCTGCGGCCGCCAGCGCTCGAACCGGGACTCGAAGCGCTGCACCTCGCCCAGCGCGCCCTCGGCGATCAGCGCGCGGAGCGTGAGGAAGTCGTTGTCCCAGCGGCGGTTCTGGAAGACCGAGAGCAGCAGCCCGCGGTCCTCGGCGAGGGCGGCGAGCGCGCGCGCCTCGGCGGCGGTGGCGGCGAGCGGCTTGTCGACGACGACCGGCAGGCCCGCCTCCAGGGCGGCGGTGGCGACCGGGACATGGGTCTTGTTGGGCGAGGCGACCACGACCAGGTCGAGTTCGCCGGCCCGCGCGAGGACCTCGTCGGCCGAGCCCGCGACCCGGACGCCGGGGTGCGCGGCACGGGCCCGCTCCGCGCGCTCGGGGTTGCCGGTGCTGACCGTGTCCAGGACGAGGTCGGGGGAGGCGGCGATCAGCGGGGCGTGGAAGACGGAGCCGGCGAGGCCGTAGCCGACGAGCCCGACGCGGAGCGGCGACGACGGGGTGGCGGGGGAGGAGGCGGGGGCAGGGGAGATCATGGTGTCCACTCTGGCGGTGCCGCCGCCGAAGCGCTAACGCGTACCTGTGTACGTGACGTACGAGGCTACGAGTCGGCGGTCTCGCTCCGCCGGGCGTCCAGCGCGGCGGCCGCCGCCTCCAGCAAGGTCCAGCCGTCGAGCTCCTCCCGCTGCTGTGCCCCCGGCTGCCAGCCGCGGGCCAGCGCCTCGTCGAGCAGGGCCCGGACGGCGCCGGGCTCGTGCAGGTTGAGGGAGGCGCCGCGGGTGTACCCGACGTCGCCGGAGCCCAGGGGAGCACCGCCCGGGACGTATCGGCCGGGGCCCTCGGTGAACACGATGTGCAGCGCGGGGCGTCCGGGGCCCGCCTCCTGCGGGAACAGCGTCAGGGTCTCGCGGCAGTTCGAGGGCCGGCCGTCGGCCGCCGTGTCGTGGCGGTGGCGGAGCGACCACAGGTAGACGCGTCCGTCGGCGACGAGGCGGCGAGGGGTGTTCCCACTGCGAGGCATGGCGTCGAGGGTACGCGGCCCGGGTTCGGCGAGCTCGGGGAATACCGGGAGGACCGGGAGGGCCGGGAAGACCGGCGATCCGATGAGCGGACAGGCGGACCATACGCTGATCGGGCGGAAGGGGTGAGGCGTACGGAGGGCGGCGCCGCGCCGCGGCCCCGCGCGCCCGCCCGGCGTGGCAGCGTCGCGGGCAACCGCACGTCCGCGAGCTGCAAAGGCACCCGCCCATGCGACTGCGCAACGCCCTCGCCCTCGCCGCCCTGACCGCCGCCGTCCCCGCCGCACCCGTCGTCTCGGTCCCTCTCGCGCAAGCCCACGCCCAAGAGATCCCCGCGCGGGCCCAGACGCGGGCGCCCGGCTGCGGTGCGGCCGGCGCCCGGGAGTTCCCCGTCGAGGCCGTCATCCGCGGCGGCCCCGTCGACTACCCGCCCGGCGGCGGCTTCCGTACCTGGGACCTCGACCTCACCAACACCACCGGCGCGCCCTGCGGCGACCTCCACCCGGTCCTCGTCCTCGCCGACCACGACCGGGCGCTGCGGCCGGCCCAGATCCGGGCCGAGTTCCACGACGCGGAGGCCCGGCAGTGGCGGCGGGTCACCTTCGAGGGCACCGACCAGGACGAGAGCGTCGGCGTGTTCGACGAGGCCCCGGCCACGCCCGGCGGCGGGCTGGCGTTCCGCGGGTTCACGGTGCCCGCGGGCGGGACGCTCACCGTCCCCGTACGGCTCGCGTTCAGCGCGGGCGCCGCGTCCGAGGAGGTCGAGGTCAGCGCCGCGATCGTGCGGAAACGGGGCGACGACGGCGACTGGGTCGGGGAGACGGGCGTGTACCGGCTGACCATCGGCTCGGGCGACCCGGACGCCGGAATCGCCCCGGACACCGAATCGCCCGCCGTCCGTCCGGGCCCCTCCGCGCACCCCTCCGCCGCCGCGTCGGTCCCGCCCCTCGAACCCGATCCCCGCACCAGCGCCCTGCCCGCGACCCCGAAGACCGACCCTGGTGCGCCCCCGATCCCGAAGCCCGTCCCGCCCCCGGCCCCGAAGCCGACCCCCAGCCCCACCCCGGAGACCGACCCCGGGTTCGATACCGATACCGATACCGATACCGATGCCGATACCCACACCGAAACCGAAACCGACACCGAAACCGACACCGAAACCGACACCGAAACCGACACCGAAACCGACAGCGTCGCCCCCGACCGGCCCGAACTCGCCCGTACGGGACGGGAATCCGCCTTCCTCCTCGCCCCCGTCTCCGCCGCTCTCCTCGCCGCGGGCGCCGCGCTCCTGTTCCCGGCCCGCCGCCGTGCCGCCGCCCGCACCCGTCGCGCCCGGCACGCGTAGGTCACGCTCCGTACACCTTGCCGTTCACCCGCGTCTGCGACCATCGCCGCGTGGAGAACCAGAGCAGCGTCTCGGACCTGCGGCCGCAGCCCGGCGCGCCCGTCCGGTCCGGCATTCCCGAGCACGGCCGGATCCCGAAGTACTACGCGGTCAAGGTCAAAGTCGCCGCGCTCATCGACGAGTTGGGCGAGGGCGGGCTGCTGCCGACGGAGCGTGATCTCGCCGTGCGCCACGAGGTGTCCCGGGAGACCGTCCGGCAGGCGCTGCGCGAATTGCTGCTGGAGGGGCGGCTGCGCCGGCAGGGGCGGGGGACCGTGGTCGCCGGGCCCAAGCTGGAGCAGCCGCTGTCGCTCGCCAGCTACACCGAGGGCGTCCGCCGCCAGGGCCGCCGCCCCGGCCGTACGCTCATCTCCCTCGACCGGTTCCCGTGCCCCGAGGCGCTCGCGCCCGAGGTCGGCGTGGCGGCCGGCGCGCCCGTGTGGCACATGGAGCGGGTGCTGCTCGCCGACGACGAGCGGGTCGGCCTGGAGAGCACGTACGTCTCCGAGGCCCGAGCTCCGGGCCTGGACGCCGAGTTCGACCCGAACTCCTCCTTCTACACCTATCTCCACGACCGGCTCGGGGTGTCCTTCGGCGACGCCGACGAGCGGATCGAGACCGTGCTCGCCACCCCGCGCGAGGCGCTGCTCGTCGGCACCCCGCCCGCGTTGCCCATGCTGCTGATCCACCGCATCTCGCGGGACACCGCCGGCCGGCCGCTGGAGCGGGTGCGCACCCTCTACCGGGGGGACCGGTTCAGCTTCACCGCCCACCTGGGCCGACAGGCGCGCCCCTAGGGCCTACTCAGGCCGGCCCACCAGTCCTACCAGTCCCACCCGTCCCGTCAGCTCCATCAGCTCCGTCGATGAGTGCGGCGAAGGCGTCGAGGACCCGGCGCAGGCCGAAGGTGTAGGCGTGGGCGGGGTCGTGGGCGCTGGCGTGCGCGGCGCCCGCCGCCGCGCCGACCCGGACGGCGGTCGGGTACGCCTTCTCGTCGAGGACCCGGGCGAGGAGCGGGGCGTTCAGCTCCCACCACTGCCCGTCGTTCATGGCGCTGTCCTGCTGGGCCGCGCGGGTGTCGGCGGCGGCGCGGGCGCAGGCCTGCACGAAGGTGAGCAGGTGGGTCAGGCAGTCGTCCATCTCCACGTCGCCGAGGCCGAGGCCGTCGAGCGCGGACAGTTCGTGCTCGTACTTCGCCATCTGCCCGGGCCCCAGCGGCGGCCGGGTGGTGGAGACGGCCGCGGCCCAGGGGTGGCGGGCGAAGAGGGCGGTGTTCTCCTCGGCGACCGCGGTGACGCGCCGGCGCCAGGGCTGCCCGGCGGTGTCGGTGCGCGGCATGCGGGCGTACGCGGCGTCGAGCATGAGGTCGAGGAGTTCGGCCTTGCCGGGGACGTAGGTGTACAGCGTCATCGGGACGACGCCGAGTTCCTTGGCCACCCGGCGCATGGTCAGCGCGTCCAGGCCCTCGGCGTCGGCGAGGGCGGTGGCGGAGTCGACCACGGCGTCGATGCTCAGGCCCCGGCGTGGTCCCCGGCGGCGGTCGGTGGGGGCGGCGGCGTCGGGGGAGGCGTCGCGCCACAGCAGGCGGAGGGTGTGGGCGGGGTCGCCCGCGCTGGTTCGTTCCGTAGGCACAGGGTCATCCTCTCGCGGAATCACTTCGCATATTTTCTCTGTACGATGTACATTGTACGACGTACAGAGAATGAGAACCCTGTGCGATCCCGGAGGAGTGCCCATGAAGATCACCTCTACTGCCGTGTCGCTCAATGTCGAGGACGTCCCCGCGTCCAGCGCCTTCCTCGTCGAACACTTCGGATTCCGTGAGGAGATGGCCGCCGACGGCTTCGCGTCCCTGACCCGCGACGACGCCGGCGTGAACGTCGTCTTCCTGCGCCGGGGGCTGGAATCCCTCCCGGCGGACCAGCGCGACGCGCACGCCGCCGGCCTGATCCTCGCCTTCGTCGTCGACGACCTCGAAGGCGAGCTGGCGCGGCTGAAGTCCGAAGGCGTCGCGATCACCATGCCGCTGACCGACGAGGAGTGGGGCGAGCGCGCCTTCCAGGTCCGCGACCCCAACGGCGTCATCGTCCAGCTGGTCGACTGGAACGCGCCCACCGCTCAGTGAGGCCGCGGCCCGGCCGGGGTGTCACTCGCTGACGCGGGGACCTGAACGGCCTTGGGGATTCCCGGACTTCCGAGGGATCCCCGAGGTCGTTCCTCGTGGCCCGTCCCCGACCGCAGAAGATCACGGGAGGGTAACGGGTCTAGTCCAGGCTTGTCGGTCCGTTCACCGTCCCGTCGCCCACCGGACCGGTCCGGGCAACCCGCCGCCGCGACGGTAAGTGCCATGAAGGTCATCGTCGTAGGAGCCGGCGTGGTGGGTGCCATGCACGCCTGGCAGGCAGTGGAACGCGGCCACGAGGTCGTGCACCTCGAGCGTGAGGCGGAGGCGCGCGGCGCCTCGCTGCGCAACTTCGGTCAGGTCTGGGTCAGCGGCCGCGCGGGCGGCGAGGAGCTCGACACCGCCCTGCGCGCCCGTGAGTTGTGGGAGGGAATCGGTGCCCGCGTCCCCAAGCTCGGCTTCCGGGCGATCGGTTCGCTCACCCCGATCCGCGGCGACCTCGAACGCGCCGTCGCCGAGGCCGCCGTGGCCCGCGACGACGCCGCCGCCCGCGGCTACAAGCTGCTCACCGCCGACGAGGCCCGCGCGGTCAACCCGGCCCTGCGCGGCTCCTTCGACGCCGCCCTGTGGTGCGAGCGGGACGCCGCCGTCGAGCCCCGTACCGCCCAACTCGCCCTCCGCGAGGCGCTGCTGGCCTCCGGCCGCTACACCTTCCTGCCGAACCGCGAGGTCCGCGAGGTCGTCGGCGAGAACGCGGTCCGCGACGACCACGGCGACGTCCACTCCGGCGACGCCGTCGTCCTGTGCACCGGCGCCTGGCTGTCCGGCCTGGTCCGCGAGGTCGCGGGCGACATCCCGGTCCGCCGCGTCCGGCTCCAGATGATGCAGACGGAGCCGCTCGGCGAGGCGCTCACCACCTCCGTCGCCGACGCCGACTCCTTCCGTTACTACCCGGCCTACGCCTCCGAGGCGCTCGACGAGCTCAACGCCTCCCAGGCCCAGGACCCGACCGCCGCCGCCCACAAGATGCAGCTGCTCATGGTGCAGCGCCTCGACGGCGGGCTGACCATCGGCGACACCCACGAGTACGAGCACCCCTTCGCCTTCGACACCGTCGAGGAGCCGTACGAGCACCTCACGCGCGTGGTCGAGTCCTTCCTCGGCCGCCCGCTGCCGCGCATCCGCCGCCGCTGGGCCGGCGTGTACGCGCAGTGCGTCGACACCACCCGGGTCGTCCACCGCCAGCAGGTGCGCGACGGCGTGTGGCTGGTGACCGGACCCGGCGGCCGCGGCATGACCTGCTCGCCCGCCATCGCCGAGACCACCGCGAACGAACTGGGCTGGTGAACCCATGAACAACGCAGCACACGCCGCATCCGCACAGCGCCACGACCTCGTCGTCCTCGACATGGCCGGCACCACCGTCGCCGACGGCGGCCTCGTCGAGCAGGCCTTCGCCACCGCCGCCGAGCGCCTCGGCGAGGACCCGTCGACGATGATCGACTACGTCCGCGCCACCATGGGCGAGTCCAAGATCTCCGTCTTCCGGCACCTCTTCGGCGGCGACGAGGCCCGCGCCCAGCAGGCCAACCTGGCCTTCGAGGACGCGTACGGCGAGCTGGTCGCGGCCGGGAGGATCGAAGCCCTCCCCGGCGCGGCCGACGCCATCGCCACCCTCACCGAGCAGGGCCGCACCGTCGTCCTCACCACCGGCTTCGCCCGGGTCACCCAGGACGCCATCCTCGACGCCCTCGGCTGGCGCGACTCCGTCGCCCTCACCCTGTGCCCGGCCGACGCGGGCGGTCGCGGCCGGCCCTACCCGGACATGGTCCTGGCCGCGTTCCTGCGCACCGGCGCCGTGGACGACGTCCGGCGGATCGTGGTCGCCGGCGACACCTCGTACGACATGCTCAGCGGCGTCCGTTCCGGCGCCGGGATCGTCGCGGGCGTCCTCACCGGCGCCCACGGCGGAGACGCGCTCACCGATCACGGCGCCACCCGTGTCCTGCCGTCGGTCGCCGGACTGCCCGCGCTGATAGGGGAGTACGAGGCATGACGGCGCCTCCCGCCGAGGCGGCCGGCGCAGCGGCCGCCTCGGGCATCCGCTTCGACGGCGTCTCGGTCGCGTACCACGGCACCACCGTCCTCGACCACCTCGACCTGACGGTCGAACCCGGCGAGGTCATGGCCCTGCTCGGTCCCTCCGGCTCGGGCAAGACCACCGCCCTGCGCGCCGTCGCCGGATTCGTCCGGCCGGCCGCCGGGCGGGTCTTCATCGGCGGCCGCGACGTCACCGACCTGCCGCCGTACCGGCGCGGCATTGGCATGGTCGTGCAGCAGTACGCCCTCTTCCCGCACATGCGGGTGGCCGACAACGTCGCCTTCGGCCTGAAGGCGCGCAAGCTTCCCAAGGCCGAGATACCCGAACGGGTCGCCGAGGCCCTGGAGATGACCGGCATGGCGGCCTACGCGCAGCGCTACCCGCGCGAGCTGTCCGGCGGCCAGCAGCAGCGCGTCGCCATCGCCCGCGCGCTCGCCATCCGCCCCGACGTGCTGCTCCTCGACGAGCCGCTGTCCGCGCTGGACGCCCGGCTGCGCTCCGGGATGCTCACCGAACTCGCCCGCCTGCACCGTGAGTTGCCGCATGTCTCCATGCTGTACGTGACGCACGACCAGGTCGAGGCACTGACCCTGGCCGACCGGATCGCCGTCATGGACCGGGCCCGGCTCCAGGACTGCGGCACCCCGCGCGAGCTGTACCGCAACCCGCGCAGCGAGTTCACCGCCTCCTTCGTCGGCAACGCCAACCTGCTGCCGGTGACGGTCCGTTCGGACGGGAAGGACGGCGTCCTGCTCGACGACCTGGCCCTCGACGTGCCGGTCGCGGACATCGCCCCCGGCGCCGGCGCCACCCTCTGCGTCCGCCCCCACCTCGTCGGTCTCGGCCCCGGCCCCAACGCGCTCCAGGGCAGGATCGCCGAGGTGCAGTGGCGCGGCGCCACCCACCGCCTGGACGTGACGGTCGGCACCGCCGGCCACCGGGTCAAGGCCGATGTCCGCGAACTGCGCGAGACCCCGGCCGTCGGGGACGAGGTGACGCTCCACTTCGCGCGCGAGGACGCCGTCCTGCTGGCGGCGGGAGTGAACGCGGGAGACCACGATGGCTAGCCGGGGCCCCGCGCTCACCAAGAAGGCCGCCGGGCCCGGCACCGAATCCGCGCTGGCGAAGGGGACGAAGTCCGGAGCCGAGACCGCGTCCGAGACCGCGCCGGAGCCGGGCCCCTCCCCGGCCCCGGCCCCCGCCCCCGTACGCGAGACGCCGGATCCCGTACGGGAGACCCCCAGGCGGCGCACCACCCCCGCCTGGGTCTGGTCCCTGCCCCCGGTCCTCGCCCTCGGCCTCGTCTTCCTCTACCCCCTCGCGCTCGTCGTCCGCGAGTCCCTCGCCCCCGGCGCGTACGCCCAGGTCTTCGCCTCCGCCGCGTTCCGCGACGCGCTCGGCACCACCGTGTGGCTCGCCGTCGCGGCCACCGCCGGCTGTCTGGTCCTCGGCTTCGTGCTCGCCCTGGTGATCGCGTTCGTGCCGTTCCCCGGCGCCCGGGCGGTGTCGAAGTTCATCGACGTCTTCCTCTCCTTCCCGTCCTTCCTGATCACGCTCGCCCTGCTGTTCCTGTACGGCACGGCGGGCATGGCCAACGGACTGTGGACGGACGTCACCGGCGCCGACAGCGGACCGTTCGCGTTCCTGACCACCCCGTGGGGCGTCCTGCTCGCCGAGATCACGTACTTCACCCCGTTCGTGATGCGGCCCCTGCTCGCCGCCTTCTCGCAGCTCGACACCGCCCAGCTGGAGGTCGCCTCCTCGCTCGGCGCCCGCGCGCCGCGCATCGTGCGCAAGGTGATCCTGCCCGAGGCGCTGCCCGCGCTCGCCGCCGGCGGCAGCCTCGTCCTCGTCATGTGCCTCAACGAGTTCGGCATCGTGCTGTTCACCGGCGCCAAGGGCGTCACGACCCTGCCGATGCTCGTCTACGGCAAGGCCATCCTCGAATCCGACTACGCGGCGGCCTGTGTCGTCGCCGTCGTCAACGTGGTGATCTCCGTGGGTCTTTACACCCTCTACCGCGTCCTGGTCTCCCGGACCGGTGCCGCCCGATCGCAGGCGGGAGGCGGTCGCCGTGCTGGTGCATAGCCGCGCCGGACGCTGGGGCGCCTGGGCCCTGTTCGCGGTCCTCTTCGTCCCGCTTTTCGCCCTGCCCCTCCTCGTCATCGTCACCGCCTCGTTCAGCACGAACTGGTCCGGCGCCTTCCCCTCCGGGCCGACCACCGAGCACTACACGGCGGCCGTCCGCGGCGAGTCCCTCCAGGCCCTCACCACCAGCCTGGTCACCGCCCTCACCGCCGGCGTGCTCGCGCTCGTCCTCGGCACCTGGGCCGCCCTCACGGCGGCGGCGCTGCGGAAGCGGGGCCGCCGGATCCTCGACGCGCTGTTCGTGCTGCCGGTGGCGGTGCCGTCCGTCGTCGTCGGCCTCGCGGTCCTGGTCGCCTTCTCCCAGCCGCCGTTCCTGCTCAACGGAACGCGCTGGATCGTGATCCTGGCGCACACCATTCTTGTCACCGCGTTCGCCTACCAGTCGGTTTCGGCGGCCATCCTGCGTCTCGACCCGATGTACGAGCAGGCGGCGGCCAGCCTGGGCGCCCGTCCCTCGTACGTCCTGCTCCGCGTGCGGCTGCCGCTCCTGCTGCCGTCGCTGAACGCGGCGGCCGGCCTCTGCTTCGCCCTGTCCATGGGCGAGCTGAGCGCCACGATGATGCTCTACCCGCCGGACTGGCTGCCGCTGCCGGTGCGGATCTTCACGGCCACCGACCGGGGCTCGCTGTTCACCGGCTCCGCGCTCGCGGTGGTCCTGATGACGGCGACCCTCCTCGTGCTGTTCGCCGTGTCCCGGATCCGCACCAAGGCCACGTACCGATAGGACCTTTCTTTTGGATCTTGCTGGGCTCGCGGGGTCCGGCACGCGCGCTCGCCGCGTTGTCGTCAGTCGCCAACGCTCCGCGTTGTCTCCCTCCTCCGCCTTGCGATCACACGCACCGGACCCCGCTCCCTGATCCAGCCTGATCCAAAAGAAAGGCCCTAGCACCCCCGGCACCGCGCCGGCGCCCCACGCCTCCCGACGTACCCTCCTGGAGAAGAACCCATGAGCACCACCCCCCGCTCCTCCCGCGTCCTTCGCGCCTCCTCCGTCAAGCCGGTCGCCGCCGTCGCCGGCTGCCTCGTCCTCGCCGGCACGCTCACCGCCTGCGGCGGCGCCTCCGCCGCCGACGAGAAGGTCGTCACCGTCTACAGCGCCGACGGTCTCAAGGGCGAGGCGGGCGACGGCTGGTACGACAAGGTCTTCAAGGATTTCGAGAAGGAGACCGGCATCAAGGTGAAGTACGTCGAGGGCGGCTCCGGCGAGATGGTGCAGCGCGCCGCCCGCGAGAAGAGCAACACCCAGGCCGACGTCCTCGTCACCCTGCCCCCGTTCATCCAGCAGGCCGACTCCAAGGGCCTGCTCGCGACGTACGAGCCGAAGAACTCCGAGCGGGTGGAGGGCGCCAACAAGGCGGGCAACGGCACCTGGGTGTCCGTCGTCAACAACTACTTCGGCTTCATCCAGAACAAGAAGGAGCTGGACCCGGCGCCGACGACCTGGGAGCAGCTGCTCGACCCGAAGTACAAGAACAAGGTCCAGTACTCCACCCCGGGCGTCGCGGGCGACGGCACGGCCGTGCTCATCAAGGCCATGCACGACTTCGGCGGCAAGGACCAGGCCATGGAGTACCTGAAGAAGCTCCAGGCCAACAACGTCGGCCCGTCCTCCTCCACCTCCAAGCTCGCGCCCAAGGTCGACAAGGGCGAGATCCTGGTCGCCAACGGCGACGTCCAGATGAACTTCGCGCAGGCCAAGTCCATGCCGAACCTCTCGATCTGGTTCCCCTCGAAGCAGGGCGGCACGCCCACCACCTTCGCCCTGCCCTACGCCGGCGGCCTGGTGAAGGGCGCCCCGCACACCGAGAACGGCAAGAAGCTCCTCGACTTCATGCTGGGCGACCAGGCCCAGCGTGAGATCAGCGCCATCGGCGGCGGCTTCCCGGCCCGCCGGGACATCCGGCCCACCGACTCCAACGCGATCGAGCTGGAGAAGCTGCTGGTCGGCGTCGACGTCTTCGAGCCGGACTGGAACGACATCGACAAGAACCTGACCGCGTACGTCGACGCCTGGAAGTCCGCGACCGGCAGCTGAGAGTTCACCGGACCACCACCGCGCGACTCTTTTCCGCGCCAGGGGGTCGCGGAAGGATAACGGGTACGGACCACAGGCCAACACCCCTGGTGCGCCAGGGGTGTTGGCATGCCCGCAATCCCCCCTCTGGAGGCTCTCGCATGCCGACCCCCGGCCCGTCCCGTCCCACGGCTCCCCACGGCCCCACCCGGCGCTCGGTGCTGGCCGCCGGTGCCACGGCCGCCGTCGCCACCGCCGCCGCCGGCCTGGTCACCGCACCCGCCGCCGCGGCCGCCACGACCGCCTCGGCCTCCGCCGTCGCCGCCCCGACGCTCCCGAACGGCACCAGCATCCGCAAGGTGCTCGTCGTCGGCATGGACGGCCTGCGCCACGACCGCATCGACGCCGCCGCGGCCCCGCACCTCAAGTCCCTGATGGCGAACGGCACCTACGGCCGGTCGCTGCTCTACAGCAACCCGATGGCCGCGACCCTCTCCGGCCCCGGCTGGTCGACGATCTCCACCGGCGTGTGGCCCGACAAGCACGGCGTGAAGGACAACACCTTCACCGGCCGCAATTACAGCGCCTACCCGGGCTTCCTCGCCCGCCTGCACCAGGTGCGCCCGGAGCTGTCGCTGTTCGCCGCCGTCGACTGGCCCGAGCTCGACACGTTCGGGACCGTCACTCCCGGCGCCGACGCCAAGGTCGTCTACAACAACGACTACGCGGTCAACGACCTCACGATCACCGAGATCACCGAGGACGTGCTCCGCCACCAGAACCCCGACGTCCTCTTCGTCTACTTCGGCGAGACCGACGAGATCGGCCACGACCACGGCGCCGCCGACCCCCGCTACCTCGCCGCCATCGACGTCCAGGACGGCTACCTCGGGCGGCTCCTCGCCGCCATCGAGGCCCGCCCGACCCGCGCCGCCGAGGAGTGGACGGTCATCGTCGCGACCGACCACGGCCACACCGACGCCGGCGGCCACGGCGGTTCCAGCGTCGAGGAACGGCGGACGTTCGTGCTCGCCCAGGGCCCCGGCATCGCGGCCGGCGCCCGGCCCGTCGACACCCGCCTGGTCGACGTCGCCGCCACCGTCTTCCACCAGCTCGGCATCACCCCGGACCCGGCCTGGGGCCTGGACGGCAAGCCGGTGCAGAAGCGTTCCACCGACCCGTTCGACACCCTGCTGCCCGCCCTCGCCGGCCGCGCCGACGAGACCGGCATCCCGGCCGGCGTCCTCGGCTTCACCCACACCGCGCCCAGCGGCTGGTCGGTCGTCGACAACGCCATGGGCACGGGCGGGGTGACCGAGTGGCGCGGCTGGTCCTTCGCCACCGACGAGTTCTGGTCCCGCTCCGAGCGCGACCAGTGGCGCGAGCTGAACGTGCGCTCCCGGGGCGTGTTCGCCGTCGCCGACTCCGACGAGTGGTCCGACAAGGCCTTCTCCGGCCCGTACGACACGACGCTGGTCAGCCCGGCGTACGCGGTCGCCGGCGCCGCCCGCGTGAACCTCGCCTTCACCACCCTCTACCGGCAGGAGGGCGCCCAGAGCGCGCAGATCCTGGCATCCTTCAACGGCGGTACCCCGACGGTCGTCAAGAGCTACACGGCGGACGTGCTCTCCAAGCCGCAGACGGTCACCGTCCCCGTGCCGGCCGGCGCGTCCAGCGTCTCCTTCCGGTTCCGCTACACCGGGGCCAACAACTGGTACTGGGTGATCGACGGAGTCGAGGTCACGACGTCCTGACCCGCCGGGACTCCTGCGAACGGTCGGGCCCGGGCGTCCTGCCCCGACCCGACCGGGGACGCCCGCGGTACCGCGTCAGATGTACTCGACCAGGTCCGCGATCGAGTCCTTCACATGGGTCGGGCGGTACGGGAACTTGCCGATGTCCGCCGGCGCCGTCAGGCCCGTGAGGACGAGGAACGTCTCCATGCCCGCTTCGAGACCCGCCAGGATGTCGGTGTCCATCCGGTCGCCGATCATCGCGCTGCTCTCGGAGTGCGCCCCGATCGCGTTGAGGCCGGTGCGCATCATGAGCGGGTTCGGCTTGCCGACGAAGTACGGCTCCTTGCCCGTCGCCTTGGTGATGAGCGCGGCGACCGCGCCTGTCGCGGGCAGCGCGCCCTCGGCGGAGGGGCCGGTCTCGTCGGGGTTCGTGGCGATGAACCGCGCGCCGTTGTTGATCAGCCGGACCGCCTTCGTCATGGCCTCGAAGGAGTACGTCCGGGTCTCGCCCAGGATCACGAAGTCGGGGTCCGCGTCGGTGAGGATGTAGCCCACCTCGTGCAGCGCGGTGGTCAGCCCGGCCTCGCCGATGACGTACGCGGAGCCACCCGGGTGCTGGGTGTCGAGGAACTTCGCGGTGGCGAGCGCCGACGTCCAGATGTTCTCGGCGGGGACGTCCAGGCCGATGCGGCTGAGCCGGGCGTTCAGGTCGCGGGCGGTGTAGATGGAGTTGTTCGTGAGGACCAGGAACGGGCGGCCGGAGTCGCGCAGTTTGGCGATGAACGCGTCGGCCCCCGGCACCGGGATGCCCTCGTGCATCAGCACGCCGTCCATGTCGGTGAGCCACGATTCGATGGGCTTGCGCTCTGTCATGTTGCCGGTCTCCTGTCGGGGCGGCTTGCTGGGGCGCCGGGACGACGCTGTGCCGACGCCCTCAGCCTAGGGCCTGGGCTTGTGGACCCGAGCGGCCGGTCGGGGCGGATTCCGCCCCGTTCCTCCCTCGTTCCCTCACCGCTTGCTTCCCTGCTTCCTTGCCCGTCGCCTTCGCCGCTTCCTCCCCCGCCCGCCCTGCGCGTCAGGCCGGGCGGGGCGGCGGTCACGTCCTAGCGTGGTCCGGAACGATCCACGCGGACCGCCGCCGGGATCCAGACCCCCTGGAGAACCGTTGACCACGCCCCTCTCCGCACTCACCGGGGACTACGTCCTCGACCCCGCCCACACCCGGATCGGCTTCGTCGCCCGTCATGCCATGGTGACGAAGGTCCGCGGCGCCTTCCACGAGTTCGAGGGCTCCGCCCACCTGGACGGCGCCGATCCCACGAAGTCCACCGCCCAGGTGGTGCTCAAGACCGAGAGCATCGACACCGGCGTCGAGCAGCGCGACCAGCACCTGCGCACCAACGACTTCCTCGACGCGCCCAACTTCCCCGAGATCACCTTCCGCACCACCGCCGTCGAGGTGCGCTCCGACACCGACTACCGCGTCACCGGCGACCTCACCATCAAGGACACCACCCGTTCCCTGACCATCGACTTCGCGTACACGGGCAACGCCGTCGACCCGACCGGGAACCTCCGGGTCGGTCTGGAGGGGTCCGTGACCATCTCCCGCAAGGACTTCGGCGTGACGTGGAACGCGGCCCTGGAGGGCGGCGGCGTCCTGGTCGGCGACAAGGTCGTCCTGGAGT
Organism: Streptomyces laurentii; assembly: GCF_040635425.1. Classification (NCBI taxonomy): domain Bacteria; kingdom Bacillati; phylum Actinomycetota; class Actinomycetes; order Kitasatosporales; family Streptomycetaceae; genus Streptomyces; species Streptomyces laurentii. The sequence continues at coordinate 57,376 of NZ_JBEYHT010000050.1, forward strand.
TCGACATCTCCGCGATCAAGCAGGGCTGATCCGCCGGACGCGGCCCGACCGACGCCCTCGCCCCGCCGGCCCACCCGGGATGCGGGCGGGGGCGATTCGGGTGAATCTGCCAGTACCAGGAGGTCACCATGCGTTCAGGTCCCATCGCGCTGCGTGCCGCCACGGCGGCCATGGTGCTGGTGCTCGCGCCCGCGGCGGGCGTCGCCCAGGCCCACGACGAGGTCCGGGTCACGGTCACCCCGCCGAACGCGCCGCCCGGTGCCGGGGTCGCCCTCAAGGTCACCGGCTGTGGAGGCGACTCGGGGACCGCCACGTCCCCGGCCTTCACCGCCGGGGCGCGGCTCACCGGCCGGGAGCAGGGGCAGGGGCGGAGCCAGGACCGGAGTCAGGACCAGAGCCGGGGGCCGGTGCAAGGCCACGGCTGGGAGCGGAGATGGGGGCAGGACCAGGGGCAGGGGCAGTGGTGGAGCCAGAGCGGTGATTGGGGTGGCGATCGGTCCGGTGACCGGGGCGGTGACCGGGGTGGAGACCGGAGTGGTGATCAGGGGCGCGGGAAGGGCGGCGAGCTGTCCGGTGACGCCCGGCTGAAGGACCGCCTCGACGAGGGTACGTACCCGGTCAGCGTGTTCTGCGACGGCCACGGCCACCAGGACGTCGGCACCCTCAGGATTCCGCGGAGCGAGGAGCCGGCCCGGCGGCCGAGTTCCCACCCCTCCCCGGTCGCCCCGGTCCACGCGGGCGGCGGCGGGACGGCCGCGTTCGCCGCGCCGGCCGCGCCAGGGGTGGCGCAGACGGCGAGCGACGAGGGTCTGGGCACCCCGTACACCGTCCTCGGGCTGGTCTTCGCCGCCCTCGCCGCCGCGGCCGTCGCCGTCCGGGGCGGCGCCCGACGCCGGGCCGAGGGGAGTGCCGGGGCCGATTCCGGGGGCGGCGCCGGCCGGGTCGCGGACTGAGCGCATGCCCTCCGGGCGGGCGCTGACCGGGACGGCCTGGGCGGCCCTCGTGCTGGGCCTGTGGCTCTGGGGCCAGGACGCCGTCCCGTCGCCCGGCCTCACCACGGCGCCGACCACCGGCGACATAGCCGCCGCGGGGCGTCCGCCGGGCGTCCCGCTCCCCCCGGCGCACGCCCCGGTCGCCGCGGTCGGCCCGCGCCGGGTGGAGATCCCGTCGATCGGTGTGTCGGCGCCGGTCGTGCCGCGCGGCCTCGACGCGGACGGGGCGATCGAGCCGCCGCCGTACGCGAGCGCCGACACCGTCGGCTGGTACGAGGCCGGCACCCGGCCGGGCGCCCCCGGGGCCGCGCTCCTCGTCGGGCACGTCGACACCGAGACCGGCCCCGCCGTCTTCTACGGGCTGAGCGCGATCCGGCCCGGCGCGGAGGTGGCCGTGACCCGTTCGGACGGGAGCGTCGCGCGCTTCACCGTCGACGACGTACAGGTTCTGCCCAGGGACGGTTTCGACCCGCGCGCGGCGTACGGCCGGCGGCTGCCCGGCCAGGCCGAGCTGCGGCTGATCACCTGTGGCGGCGCCTTCGACCGGGCGTCCGGCGCGTACACGGCGAACGTCGTCGTCTCCGCGTATCTGACCGATGTGTGGGAGCCGCCCCCGGACCGCTGAACAGGACATACGACTGAGGCCCTCCACCTGATGGTGAAGGGCCTCAGTCTTCGCGTGCGCCGCCAGGGACTCGAACCCCGGACCCGCTGATTAAGAGTCAGCTGCTCTAACCAACTGAGCTAGCGGCGCCTGCTGACAGAGATAACTCTACAGGACCTCCGACCGTGCTCCGCACCATTTCCCGCCCGGTCCGGCCTGTCGGATGGTCGTACTGGGCCTTCATTCCGTCAAAATGCGATTTGTCCAGACAGTTGAGACACTGGCGCCCGTGTCAGAGCGCCAAGAGATCTTGACGAGTGTGGAGGGGAACACATGAGTGTGCCGGTCTTCGAAGAGTTCGAGCCCGAGGCCGACTGCGGGTGCGCGGGCTGTGCCGGGCAGCGGCGCGCCCACGCGCTCGGTCTTCCGGTACGGGCCGGGGGCCACCCGGCCGCGCATGGCGCGCGGCGCGCGTTGGTGCTGGTCACGGCCACAGGGGCGGTGCTCGGCGCCGGAGGCGCGGGCCTGGCCGCCGCGGCGGAGCCGGCGCCCGTGGCGAGCGGGGCGAGCGGAGCCGGGAGCGTGACCCCGGTCGCGGACCGGGCGGCGGACCCCGGCACCCCGCAGGGGGACCAGGGGCCACTGCGCGGTCGCGCCGCCGGTTCCGGCCCGGCGTCGGCACCCGCCTCGGCCCCGGTCCCGGCTCCGGCTTCCGTGCCGGACGCGATCCAGGCCGCCACCCGCAGCGCCGTCCCGACCCTGCGCAAGACCACCCGCGGCGCGATCGTCGACCGCGCCAAGACGTGGGTGACGGCCAAGGTCCCGTACGCGATGGACCGCTACTGGAGCGACGGCTACCGCCAGGACTGCTCCGGCTACATCTCGATGGCCTGGAACCTCCCCGCCAACGAGTGGACGGGCAGCCTCACCCGCTTCGCCGACCGGATCTCCCGCGCCGACCTCCAGCCCGGCGACATCCTGCTCTTCCACAACGCGGCCAGTCCGACGCGCGGCTCGCACGTGACGATCTTCGGCGGCTGGACGGACGCCTCGCACACCTCGTACCTCGCCTACGAGCAGACCAAGCCGGGCACGCGCAAGCGGACGACGCCGATGGCGTACTGGCAGGACGCCGACCGGTACGTCGCCTACCGCTACAAGGGGCTGACCGGGAGCGGCGGAGCCGGCGGTACGGGCGGGGGCGCGGCGGCCACGGCGTTCCCGGGCGCCGGGAAGTTCGGTCCCGGCGCGGACAACGCGTACGTCACCCGGCTCGGGAAGCTGCTGGTGGCGCGCGGTGGCGGGTCGTTCTACCGCCAGGGGCCGGGCTCGCGCTGGAGCGAGGCGGACCGGCGGGCCACCGAGGCGTTCCAGCGCGCGCAGGGCTGGAAGGGAAGCGCGGCGGACGGACTGCCGGGGCCGCGGACCTGGTCGCTGCTGGTGACGGGGCAGGGCAGGGACATCGGCGGTTCGGGTGGTCCGGACGGGTCGAGCGGATCTGCGAGCGCGTTCCCCGGGCGTGGCTCCTTCCGTCCGGGCCAGTCCAGCGCATATGTGGAGAAGCTGGGCAAGCAGCTGGTCAAACGGGGCTTCGGCAAGCACTACACGTCGGGTCCCGGTCCGCGCTGGACAGAGGCCGACCGCCGCAACGTCGAGTCCTTCCAGCGCGCCCAGGGCTGGCGTGGCGCGGCGGCCGACGGCTACCCGGGCCCGGAGACCTGGCGGCGCCTGTTCCGATGACCCCGACAACATGAGGTGACGACCGAATGACGGCATCGATCCCCACGACCCCCATGACGCCGGGCCCGGGCCCCCTCCCGGCCGAAGCCGGCGCGGCCGCCAGCCGCGACGCGGCCCGCACGGCCCGCCGGCTCACCGACGGCCGCCTGCGCCCGAGCGCCGCCCCGCCGGGCGACGACCGGCCGGCGTCCGGCGGCGATACGGGGACGCCACCGCCGGAACCCGAGGGCGCGGGCTCGTCGGGCGAGACGCCGGAGGTGCGGGGGGAGGGCGCCGTCGAGACGGTCGCGGCGCCGGTGATGGCCGTGGAGGTGGCCGTGGCGGAGCCGCCGGTGGTGGAGCCGGAGGTGGTTCCGGCCGCTTCGGTGGTCGCTGCGGCGGTTGCTGCGGATGTCCTTGAGGTGGCTGAGGTGTCCGAGGCAGTTGAGGCCCCAGAGGCCCCAGAGGCCCCAGAGGCCCCAGAGGCCCCTCAAGTGGTTGAGGTGTTTGAGGTCCCGGTTGCCTCACCTGCCCCGGTCGTCCTGGAGCGGACGGTCGAGCCCGCCCCCACGCCGCCGACGGAGAACGCCTCCCCGGAACCGGGGCCGGGGGCGGGGTCGGCCCCCGCCCCCGCCCCCCCACCCGCCGCGGTAAACCCCGCA
>NZ_JBEYHT010000051.1:0-60737 GCF_040635425.1 Streptomyces laurentii
GCCCCGCGGGTCCGCGCGGGGGGCCGGGCGGGGGGGTGCCCGGGTGCCGCACGGGGGCCCCAAGCCGCGCGGGCCCCCCGCCGGGGGGCGTCGGGGCGCACGGGCGAGAAGGCATGAGGCATGGGCGTGCTACGAGCGCACGAGGGGGGCGTCCACCGCCTCCACCGCCTCGACCAGGGAGGACAGCTCCGGATTCCGGGCGGCCTCGGCCAGGGCCTCCCGCAGGGCGGTGTCGTTGGTCGGCCGGGCCTCCTGGAGCAGCTCCAGGCCGGCGGCGGTGACATTGGTGTAGATGCCGCGGCGGTCCGTCGGGCACAGGTACCGGGACAGGAGCCCGCGGTCCTCCAGCCGGTTCACCAGCCGGGTCGTGGCGCTCTGGCTGAGGACGACCGCGTCGGCGACCTGCTTCATCTGCAGGTGCCCGCCCTCGCCGTCGTGCTGGCGGCTGAGCACGTCGAGCAACGAGTACTCCCGGACGCTCAGGTCGTGCCGGGACTGCAGGGCGCGCTCGATGTGCGCCTCGATCCGGCTGTGCAGCAGGGACAGGGCACCCCAGCCATTGGCGAGGGCGGTGAGCGCGGGGTCTGTGGCGGTCATGGAGTCCGGGTCTCCTTCCGGGCGCCGAGGGCGCGACTGGCGTCCAGGGTAAGTCACGCGGCGAAATATCGGCTAGAGCCTATAGAGCGCCAGTGCAAACAACGACGCCGGGGTGCGGGGTGCGGAACCGTCGTCCCGCCGGGTGGGCTCATTCTCGCTCCCGCAGGTATCGCTCCAGCGCGGCGGCCCCCCTCAGCAGTGCCCGACCGCGGGTGGACAGGCGGACCCGCAGGTCGTCCAGCGCCGTCTCCAGCGGTTCCAGCCCGTCGGCCGCCCGTACCCGGGTGATCAGCGGGGCGATCCGGGCCAGCGGGTAGCCGCCGCGCCGGAGCTGATGGGCCAGCCGCACGTCCCGTACATCGGCCTCGTCGTACACCCGGTACCCGGTCCGCGCGTCGCGGCGCGGCCGCACCAGGCCGGCCCGCTCCCACGCGCGCAGCGTCGCGGGCCGGATGCCGAGCCTCCGCGCCAGCGGCCCGATGAACGTATCCGCCGCCCGCGATCCCGGCTCTCGCCTGTCCTCCGGCCTGCCCTCCGGGGTCGTACGCGGATCCAGGCCGCGGAGGGCGTCCTCCACGGCCCGCAGAGTCCGCCGGTCCTCCAGAAGCCGGGCGTGACTCTCGTCGACGAGCCGGAACGCCTCGTCGTCCGCGCCCTGGTGGACGGCCCGCATGATCGACGCCGCCGTCCGATGGCCGTGGCCGCCGACCAGAGCGAGAAACGCGCGCAGGGCCTCGGCGTGCAGCGCGGTGTACGTGCGATAGCCGTGAGCCGTGCGGTCGGCGGCCGGCAGGATCCCGTCCTCCTCGTAATTCCTTACCGCCTGGGTGGACAGACCGTGCGCGCGGGCCAGATCGATCGGCCTGAGCCGACCACCGGTTTGAAGGTTTCGCCCCATGAAACCGCCGATCTCGCGCGAAAGTCTCAATCGAATCTTCAACGATAGCGTCGAGGGTATGGCCCACGACATCACGGACACCCTCACGGACCCCGTTCACGCCGTCGACCCCGCCGCCCTCCTGGGACTGCTGCCGGTCCGGCCCCGGATCCTCGCCCTGGGCGAGCCCACCCACGGTGACGGAACCCTCCTCCGCCTGCGCAACGACCTCTTCCGTCGGCTCGTCGAACAGGAGGGCTACCGGACCCTCGCGATCGAGAGCGACTGCCTGCGCGGCCTGACCGTGGACGACTACGTCACCTCCGGTAAAGGCACCCTCGACGCCGTCATGGAGCACGGCTTCAGCCACGGCTGGGGCGCCTTCGCCGCCAACCGCGCACTCGTCCGCTGGATGCGCGCCCACAACGCGGAGCGGCCGGCGGAGGAATGGGTACGCTTCGCCGGCTTCGACGGTCCGCTGGAGATCACCGGCGCCGCGAGCCCCCGCCAGGCCCTCACCGCCCTCCACGCCTACCTCGCGGCCCATGTCTCCGCGAACCTGCTGCCCTGTACGGCGCAGGCGCTCGACCGTCTCCTCGGTACCGACGACCAGTGGACCGAACCGGCCGCCATGCGGGACCCGTCCCGCTCCGCCGGCCGGACCGCCGAGGCCGCGCGGCTGCGACTGCTCGCCGACGAACTCACGGCCCTCCTCGACGAACAGACACCCCACCTGATCGCCGCGACCTCCCACGCCGACTGGGACCGGGGCCGGCTGTACGCGCGTACCGCCACCGGTCTGCTCCGCCACCACCACGCGATGGCCGACACCTCACCCGTCCGCATGGCCCGGCTGGTGAGCGGGCGGGACGGGATGATGGCCCACAACCTCCTCGCCCTCGCCGCCCGGGGCCCGGTCTTCGTCCACACGCACAACTCCCATCTCCAGCGGGAGAAGAGCGCGATGCGGATGGACGGGCAGCCGGTGGAATGGTGGAGCGCCGGCGCGCTGGTGCAGGCCCGGCTCGGCGTGGAATACGCCTTCGTGGCCACGGCCCTCGGCACGATCCGGCACGAGGGCGTGGGCACACCGCCGCCGGACACCGTCGAAGGACTCCTCTACGCCCGTCCGGAGGACCGTTTCCTCGTCGACCCCGCGCGGCTCGCCGCCGCACTCGGCGACACGCCGCCCGCGCCCCGTGTCTCCCCGTGGTACGGCTACGCCCCGCTCGACCCGGCCCGCCTGACGGACATCGACGGCCTGGTGTTCGTCAAGGACGTCACCCCGGACACCGTTGAGGGTCCGCCACCTTGGCCTCACGCACCTCGCGTCGCCGGCGCGGGGTGCGCCTCGGGGACGGGCGCGGCCGAGGCCGCGGCCCGGGAACGCTCGGCCCAGCGGGTGGCCGGGCCGGTGGCCGCGCCCGCGAGCACGAAGACGGCGCCGAGGAGGAGCCAGCCGGGCGTGCCCCAGTCGATCAGCAGCGTGGTCACCAGCAGGGGACCGAAGGTACGCGCGAGGGGGACGGCGGTGCCGTAGAAGCCCTGGTACTGGCCGATCCGGTCGGCGGGCGCGAGGCTGAAGCCGATCTGCCAGGAGCCGGCGGACTGCCGCATCTCGGCGATGATCTGGAGCACCGCGCCGAGCACGAGGACCGCGACGGCCTGCCAGGGATCCGGACCGAGGTACGCGGTGAGCGCGAAGGCGGCGCAGGCCGCCAGCATCGCGGCCCCGGAGCCGCGGACCGCGCGGGTGGCGGCGGTCAGGTCGGTGACGGAGCAGGCGGCACGGACCTGGAAGAGCATGACGCCGGTGGTGTTGAGGACGAAGAGCGCGGACACGGTCCAGCCGGGCGCGGTGGTCCGCTCCACGATCCACAGCGGCAGGGCCAGGCTGAGCAGCGGCAGCCGCAGGAGCAGCAGGGCGTTGAGGAGTGTGAGTACGGTGTAGGGCCGGTCGCTCAGGACCGCGAGCCGCCGTGTGTCGCCGCCCCGCGGCGCGGCCGGCGCGGGCGCGGGCAGGCGGCCGAGGAGCAGGGCGCACAGCAGGAACCCGGCGGCGTCCAGGGCGAACACGGTGAGGTACGCGGTGCGCGTGCCCTGCTGGAGCGCGAGCCCGCCGAGGGCGGCGCCCACGGCGAGACCGGCGTTTCCGAAGGCCTGCAGCCGGGCCAGGACCGCCGTGCGCGCGGCCGGTTCCACGAGACCGGCGAGCAGCGCCTGCCGCGCCGCGGCGAGACCGCTCTGGGCCGTCGCGTACAGGGCGGCCGTCGTCAGGAAGGCGGCGAACGACGTGGTGAAGAGGAAGCCGGCCACGGCCGCCGCGGTCACCAGGGCCATGACGACGCAGACGCCGCGCGGCCCGCGCCGGTCGGCGAGATGCCCCAGGGGTACCCCGGCCAGGGAACCGACGGCCCAGGCGATCGCGAGCCCGACGCCGGTCTGGGACGGGGAGAGCCCGACGATCCGGGTGAAGTAGAGCGCGCTGGAGACGTAGAAGGCACCGTCGCCGACCGAGTTGCCCAACTGGGCCAGGAACAGGGTGCGGGGAGCCCGCGGGCCGCGGGTGGCCGGAAGTGATTCGTTCGCCATGCACATGAAGTTAGGGCGGAGTGGCCCATGTTCTCTGGGCCATTGAGGACGCGTGAACCTGGGCCGCTTTCCGCGCCCGTGTCCCGCGCCTCCATCCCGCTCCCGCACGCCGTCCCCGTGCCCGGCACCCGCTCCCGGAACGTGGTGTCCCGGGAGCGGGTGCCGCGTCGGAACCCGTCGGTGGCGGAGATGTCAGCCGTGGAAGGTGATGTAGCCGTTCCCGTCACGGTCGTTGGCGCTCTTGGAGTACGCGTGGACATCGGCCCGGGCGCCGGACGGCTTGAACAGGTTGATGGTGTCCTTGTCGTTGTTCCAGATGAAGTTGCAGTTCTGGCGGTAGGCGACGTTGCCCGCGTCGGAATCGGTGCCGCGGCCCCCGCGCAGGCTCACGAAGTCGCCCGGCTCCAGGTAGTGGTTGGCGGTGAAGGTGTACTTGTTGCCGGTCGCGTCCTTGACCACGTAACCCTTGAGGTTGACGGTCGTCTTGCGCGAGTAGTTCTTGATCGTGAGGTACTCGTTCTTGGTGTTGCCGCCGCTGCAGCGGTTGTCGTCCCGGCCCGGAGCGTCGTACTGGACGCCCTTGATCCGCAGGTCCGAGGTGTACTCGGCGGCCTGGGCGGGTGCCGCGGTGACGGCGGCCAGCAATCCGGCGGTGGCCGCCGTGGCCGCGGCTGTCGCCAGGGTGTAGCGCTTGCGCATGAGGTGTGTTCCCCCCTCAGTGGTACGAATGGTGCACGCGCGAGCCTACTGATCATCATGAAAATATGTGGATCGTATGGAAATTTCGTAGGTGACCTGCTTCGCCTCGCTCGTCGGCACGGTCATGGACGGGGTCTCCGGCGCGTGCTCGACAGGGCGGGCCCGGCTGTCGATGATGGGACGCCGTCGAACGAAAGGCCGGTCATGACAGCGGTGAACCCGGACCAGCGGACCACGGATTCCGCCCTGCCCGCCCCCAGCGCCGACTGGGAGGCGCGGATCGCGCGCGTGTGGGCCGCGATGGACGACGTACCCCCGGAGGAGTTCCGGGCCCGGGTGAGGGAACTGACCGCCGAACTCCCGGACGGCCACCCGGTCGCCGCCTTCGAACTGGCCTCGGCCCACGACTCCACGGGGCAGGGCGACGTGGCCGCTCCGCTCTACCGGCAGGCGCTGGCCGCCGGGCTCAGCGGATATCGGCGGCGACGCACCTCCGTCCAGCTCGGCAGCACATTGCGCAACCTCGGCGCCCTTGAGGACAGCCTGGCCATGCTCGGGGCCGAGCGCGCGATCGATCCCGCGCTCCTGGACGAGCCGACCCGGGAACTCGCGGACTCCGTCGACGCGTTCTACGCGCTCGCGCTCGCCGACGCCGGCCGGGAGCGCGAGGCCCTCTCTCTGGCTCTCGGCGCACTCGCCCGTCACCTGCCCCGCTACAACCGTTCCCTCGCGAACTACGCGAAGGCGCTGGACGATCCGGCGACGCGCGACGCCTGACCGTCCGGCGGCACCGGGTCGCGCGGCGCCGTGTCCCCGGTCACTCGGGGCGGCTGAAGCGGCGCGCGGCCCACAGCAGCGCCAGCGCGCCGCTCGCCAGCAGCAGGGCGGCCTCCAGGGCGAGGGACGGAGGCCGCCCGGCCCATTCGATGCCGCGGACGGCCTCCTGGCCCGGCACCCGCAGCGCGATGCAGCGGCGCAGCAGATCCACCCCGTAGGCGAGCGGATTGACGTCCGCCAGGACCCTGGCCCAGCCGGGCAGCGCGCGCAACGGGAAGAAGCAGCCCGAGAGGAACAGCAGCGGCGTCATCACCAGGCCGAGGAACATGTGGAACGTCTCGGCCCTGCGCAGGCTCACGGCCAGCGCCACCGCCAGCGCGGTGACGGCGAAGGAGGCCAGGACCATCGCGGAGAGGAGCAGCGCCAGCAGGACCAGGTCGTAGGGGAGTCCGACCACCCCGGCGAGGCTGAGCATCACGGTCCCTTGGACCGTGGCGACCAGGGTGCCGCCGGCGCAGCTGCCCAGCAGCAGGGTCGCGCGGTGCACCGGGGCCATCAGCAGCTCGCGCAGGTAGCCGCTCTCCCGGTCGGTGATCAGACGGACGCCGACCATGATGGCCGGTGCCTGCACCGTCATCATCAGCATGCCGGGGAAGAGGAACGTCTGGTAGCCGACGCCCAGTTGGGAGCGGGGGACGAGGGCGGCCAGGCCGCCCCCGAGGAGCAGCAGATACAGCATCGGGTGCAGCAGCATCAGCGCCGTGTGGGTCCGCTGGCCGGCCAGCCGCAGCAGATCGCGGTGGACCAGGGCGTGGATCGCGCGCAGTTCGCGGCGCAGGCGGGCCGGCGGCTGAGCGCCGTCGACGGTCTCGGGGGCGCCGAGGGGAAGCGTGCCGGTCATCGTCCGCCCTCGCTCTCCGCGGCCGGCGTGCCCTCGCCGGCGCCGGCCACGGGCGGTCCGGAGGAGGGGGTGGTCATGCTGCGGCCGGTGTGGTGGAAGAACACGTCGTCGAGGGTGGGCGGGGTCGCGGACGCCGCGTGCACCGCGATGCCGTGACCCTCCAGCTCCGCGCACAGCCGGGGAATCCAGGCGCTGCCGTCCGGCACCCGCAGGCAGACCCCGGCCGCGTCCCCGGTGACCCCGCCGCGCAGCGGCACGACCCGGCGTACGACCCGGAGCGCGGCCGTGTCGTCACCGGTGCGCAGGACGACCCGGTCGTCCCCGATCGCGGCCTTCAGCGCGTGCGGCGTGCCCTGGGCCACCAGCCGGCCGTGGTCGATGATGGCGAGGCGGTCGCAGTTCTCCGCCTCCTCCAGATAGTGGGTGGTGACGAAGAGCGTGCTGCCGTGCCGGTCACGCAGAGCGCGCAGGCGCTCCCAGACCTGGGCGCGGGAATGCGGATCGAGCCCGGTGGTCGGCTCGTCCAGGAACAGCACGCTCGGCGCGTGCAGCATGCCGCGCGCGATCTCCAGGCGCCGCCGCATGCCGCCCGACAGGGTGCGTACGGGGAAGCGCCGCCGGTCCGCCAGGTCGACCATCTCGACCACCTCGGCGGCCCGCCGGCGGGCGTACCCGCGGCGCAGCCCGTACAAGCGCGCGTGGACGTACAGGTTCTGCTCGACCGTCAGATCCGGGTCCAGCGCGCTGTGCTGGAAGAGCATGCCGACCCGCAGCCGCACCTGATGCGGCTCGGTGAGCACATCGGCGCCGGCCACCGTGGCCCGGCCCGCGGTCGGCCGGGCCAGCGCGCACAGCAGAGCGATGGTGGTGGACTTCCCCGCCCCGTTGGGGCCGAGGAAGGCGAAACTCTCACCGTACGAGACATCCAGGTCCAGGCCCCGTACGGCGTGGGTGAGCGTGCCGTCGGGGCCCGGATAGCTCTTGACCAGGCCGCGGGTGCTGACGGCGTACCCGGACCGGGAAGGGGGCCGGGAGGCGGCGGCGTGCGGGCTGGTGACGGCGGCGGTCAGGAGGGCCGCTCGGGCGAGCGCGTCCTCACCGGCGGGTGGCTGCATGGGGTCCGTTCCTCGTCTCGCGGGTTCGCCGTCCCCGGGCACCCGGGCGGCGGACAGAGCGGGTGCGCACCCTCTCGGCGCACCGGGCTCGGTCGCGGGGCGCACCGGCGGCGTGGCCCCGGCCTCCGGCGTATCGCCGGCGCGGGGATCCGTCGCGCGGTGCGCGGATGCGGCGCGGGCCGCGAACGGGGCGAACCCCGTACGACCCGCGCCGCGGTACCTGGCCGGACATCCGGCCGGCGGCTGTCCCGGGTTGGCCGCCGGCCGGATGGTGCCCGGATCAGGCGCAGCTGATGCCGATGCAGATCGTGTTGAGGAGCGTCAGCAGACCCACGCACGCGCAGGTCGAGGCGAACGCCGCCTCCTCGACGCCGACCGGGTCCGTCTCCGGCAGGGCGTGCAGGTGGGCGAGCAGGTCGAGGTCCTGGTTCTCCATGGTCTTTCTCCTTCTTCTTTCGTGGGGAGCGGCGGAATCCCCGCCGCTCAGCCCGGCAGCCGGACCATCCAGTGCCGGGGGCTTGTGTGCCGGATCCGCAGGAGGAACCCCAGGATTCCGGCGGAACCGTCGCTCCAACTCGTCGAGACGTCCCCGTACTCGTTGGGGAAGACCAGATGGCCGCCGCGGCGGGCACCTTCGCGGACGAGGAGACGGGCCAGTTCCCCGGCCCGCGCCCGGGTGGCCGGATCGCCCATGGCGTCGGCCACGTCGAGGAGGAAGTCGCCGTTGCCGGCGAGGCCGTGACACTGGGTCAGGGCCGCCCGGGAGGCGCGCTCGGTGACGGCGTACGTGCCGTACCGGGCCGCCTCGCCGAACCGGTCGTCACCGGTGGCCTCCCACAGCCGCACGAGGAACGTCCCGATCCCCGCCGACCCGTGGCACCAGTACGGGGCCGTCGGCACGTCCCCGGCCCGGGCCGGCCATTGCGCCGCCCCGCCGACGACAAGGGCACTGGCCAGCAGGTACTCGCCCGCCTGGACGGCCGGCTCCAGGTGCTCGCGGGATCCCGAGACGGCCGAGGCCGCCAGCAGGAAGCAGCCGATCCCGGCGGTCCCGTGCGCGAAGCCGAGATAGCGGCTGCCCCCGTCCGGCTCGTCGGCCTCCGCCGGAACCGGCCAGCTCACCGCGGACGCGTCGCGTCGCGCCGCGGCCGCCAGCCGGTCCGCCGCGTCGACGGCGAGCTCGGCGAAGCGCGCCTCACCGGTGCGCTGGAACAGATGGAGGAAGGCCAGACCGCTGCCCGCGGTGCCGTGGGTGATGTCGTGATGGGGCGTGGACAGCAGGGGCGCCGACGCCAGGGCCAGCGCGTGGTCGGTCAGCCGGCGGTCGCCCAGGGCGCGCCCGGCGTCGTACAGCGCCCAGGCCGTGCCCGGGCCGCCGAAGTGCAGGCCGGGGCGGGGCGAGCGGAGGTCGGTACGGTCCGCGATCCAGCGGCCCGCGGTCGCGAGCACGTCGGGCAGGCGCGGATCACCGGTGAGCTCCCAGTACCGGGTCAGGACGGCCAGGACTCCGGCCGCGCCCTGCTGCACGGTGCACGGCCCGCTCTCCCCGGCCGAGGTGGACACCGGCCACAGCCGGCGGTCGTCGTCCGGCGTCATCGAGTCGACGAGATGGGCGACGACCCCGGCCACCGCCTCGTCCACGTCGTCGGCCGGCGCTTCGGGGGCGGGGGCGCCGCGGTTCGACCGGGCGCCACGGTGCGTCCGGGCGGGCGGTTCGGACGCCACCGGCGGTACGGAGGGCACCGGCGATACGGAGGGCACCGACGATACGGAGGGCACCGACGTCACCGACGAAACGGACGTCCCCGGTACCGTCTTCCGGAGGACCTCGCGCGCCCGGGCCGGGGCCCAGCGCTCGGCGGGCTCGTCCCGCATCAGCCCGAGGATCGTTTCCGCCAGGTCCTCGGGCAGTCCGAGCGGCCCGGCGCAGGCGGCCAGCCACTCCGCGAGCCGCCGCTCCGGGGCCCGCGCGTCGGGCTCCTCGGGCAGCAGGGTCGGCACCTTCCCCGCCAGGACGAAGCACAGGCAGGCGCCGAGACTGTAGTAGTCACCGGTCGCGTGAACGGGCGCGCCGACGAGGCGCTCGGGCGGGCTGAATCCGGGCGTCCCCACCCGGGTCGGCAGGGGGGACTCGTCCTCCATGACGGCCAGTTCCAGGTCGATCAGCCGCAGTTCGCCGTCCGGGCGGACCATGATGTTCGCCGGCGTGAAGTCCCGCAGGACGCAGCCGTGCGCGTGGGCCGCCGCGACCAGCTCCACCAGGCGCGCGGCCTGGTCCAGCGCGTCGGAGCGGTAGGCCGTGCCTCCGACGTCGCGGAAGCGTTCCGCCACCCAGTTGCGCAGCGGGATCCCCGGTACTTGCTCCTCGGCCAGGAACAGATGCCCGCCGTGTTCGAACAAGCCCAGCGGTTGCGGAGCCAGTCCGGTGTCCTTGAGCCGCTCCAGGATCCGCGCCTCGGCGCGCAGCCAGTCGCGTACGTCGGAGCCGCTCGCGTCGGCCTCCACGTGCGGCCGGGCCTCCTTGATCACCACGGGGGCGCCCGTACGGACACACGTACCCCGGTAGACACCGCCCTTGTTGGTGTGCCGGATCGCCTCCCACACCGCGTACCGCCCGCCGATGACCACCGGGCCGTCCGCGGGCTTCGCCCCGCGCGCCGGCGCGGGCACTGCGGAGACGGGGAAGGGACTGACGGCCCAGGCCGGCGGAGCGTAGTGACCGGTGCGCTTGTCCTCCACGGGATTGCCGTCGGGGTCCTCGATGAACCACACCAGCAGACCGTCGTCCGACAGCCGCCGCCGGGCGACGAAGGAGCCGTAGCGGTAGTGCACCAGACTCTGCGGGGTGTACGGCTGGTCGGACAGGATCCGTGGGCCGCTCAGCCCCGTCGTGGCCTGGTGCAGCTCCTCGGCCAGCCGGACCGCCTCGGCGTCGGAGCGCGGATAGACGGTGATGAACTTGCCCGCGTTCCCCCGGGGAGTGGCACGGGAGTTGAGAGCACTCACCTGCTCGATCGACCGGGCGAACTTGAACGCGGAACCCTCCCGCAGCAGCACGCCCAGGGCGTGCGCGAGAACCGCCGGCGCGGAGGCGGCCGTCGCCGAGACGTGCAGTTTCCAGCCCTGTTCGCGTCGTGTCCCGGACAGCGGCGCGACGTGGCACCACATGTCGTTCGCGTCGGTGGTCCACCGGGTGTCCGTGCCCGTCGCCCGCAGCGCGTGACGGAGCAGGTCTTCCAGATCGGCGTCGCTCGCATGGTTCGTCATGCCTGTCCCTCTCCACGGTGAGAACCGCTGGCGGGAGGGTGCCCTATGACATGAACCGACCAACACGGGCCCTGTCATGTTCACTTGATCCAGCGAGCGCGCGCCGCCGCTCTTCCACCAAGAGGCGCGACCCGCGCGGAAAGAGGCGCACGGGCGCGCACGGCAAGGCGCCGACACCTCGCACGCCCACCGCGCTCCTTACCCGCCCGAGGCACGCCCGGCGCGTGGGAAGAGCGCGAGGAGTGTGACCGCGCGGGGGAAGAGGCCCGTCGGGTGGCACTGCCGCCGCAGGTGGCGGGCTTCCCTCCCCGGCCCCGAGCCGTCAGCCGATCGCCGCCGCCAGCAGTGTGGCCGTACGGGCGAGGAGGAGTTCGTCGGCGGCGGCGTCCGGGTGCGGTCGGGTGGACAGGACGGACAGCACCACGGGTGTCCCGTCGGCGGTCCAGGCGACCCCGGCGTCGTTCGTGGTCCCGTAGTCCCCGGTGCCCGTCTTGTCCGCGAGCGTCCAGTCCGGTGGAAGACCGGCCCGCAGCCGGGCCGTGCCGGTGGTGTTGCCGCGCATCCACGCGGTCAAGCGGTGCCGGTCCCGAGGGGTGAGCACCTCGCCCAGGAGGAGACCCGTGAGCGTGTACGCGAACGCGGCCGGGCTCGTCGTGTCGGTCACGCGCCCCGGCTCGGCGGAGTTCAGCGCGGGCTCCCAGCGGTCCAGGCGCGTCACCCGGTCACCGAGGGAGCGGCAGAATCGGGTGATCGCGGTCGGCCCGCCCAGTTCGCGCAGCAGCAGGTTGTCGGCGGCGTTGTCGCTGTACTGGAGTGTCGCGGCGCACAGTTCGGCGATCGTCATGCCGTCCGCGATGTGCTCGGCGGTCCCGGTGACCGGACCGTAGCCCGAGTCGGCGACATCCTGGTGGCTGTACCGGACGCGCCGCGCGAGGAACTCCCCGTCCCGGTCGAGATCGCGCAACACCGCGGCGGCCGTCACGACCTTGTGCACCGAGCAGATCGGGAATGGTTCCCCGGCGCGGTACGACACCTGTGCACCCGTGACCATGTTCCGCGCGAACACGCCCAGCCGGGCCGCGTGCTCCCGATCCAGGGCGGCCAGCGCCCGTACGACACCGGCCGCCCGCCCCCGCTTCCGTACTCCGCTCGCCGCATGGGCCGGCCCGCTCACCGCCGGCACGGCCGCCAGTGCGGCGCCGACACCCAGCCCCAGTACTGACCGCCGGTTCCTGCTTCCCTCGGTGGGCACGTCCGCGTCCTCTCTGTCTGAAGTCGGTGCATCCGCGGCGGATTTATCCGCGAATGGAGAAGCACGCGAACAATATCGGGTTCATCCTCCCGGCCCACGTGCCTCGCGTTGCGCAAGAGGCCATGGAGACGGGTGCGGGACGTCGCGCCGACCCCCGGCCGGGGTCGGCAGACCCCTTGTGTCCAGGCCGTTCTTCACCAGGGGCTCCACGTTGTGGACGGCTCCACGGGCGCGATCCGAACTCCCTTACGATCCGCTCCGCATGGGGGTCGCCGGTCCGGGGAACGCCACCGGACGCGACCCCCGACCGACGTCCACGTGAGAGGTATGCCCATGCCCACGCTGCCCGCCCAGCCCACCCACGGGACCATGCCCGCCCTGCTGCGCCCGCTCCACGCCGAGGTGCTGCGGCGCAATCCCGGTGAACCCGAGTTCCACCAGGCCCTCGGCGAGGTCCTGGAGACCCTGGAGCCGGTCCTCACCGCCCGCCCCGAGCTCCTGGAGGCCCGCGTCCTGGAGCGCCTCGTGGAGCCCGAGCGGCAGATCATCTTCCGGGTGCCGTGGCAGGACGACGCCGGCCGGGTGCACGTCAACCGCGGCATTCGCGTCGAATTCAACAGCGCCCTCGGCCCGTACAAGGGCGGGCTGCGCTTCCACCCGACCGTCGGCCTCGGCACGGTCAAGTTCCTCGGCTTCGAACAGATCTTCAAGAACGCGCTGACCGGCCTGAACATCGGCGGTGGCAAGGGTGGCAGCGACTTCGACCCCCGGGGCCGCTCCGACGCCGAAGTGATGCGCTTCTGTCAGTCCTTCATGACCGAGCTCCACCGCCACCTCGGCGAGCACACCGACGTACCCGCGGGCGACATCGGCGTCGGCACCCGGGAGATCGGCTATCTCTTCGGCCAGTACCGGCGCCTCACCAACCGCTGGGAGCCCGGCGTCCTCACCGGCAAGGGCATCGGCTGGGGCGGCTCCCTGGTCCGCTCCGAGGCGACCGGATACGGCAACGTCCTTTTCGCCCTGGAAATGCTGAGGACCCGCGGCGACGACCTGGACGGTCGCCGGGTCACCGTCTCCGGCTCCGGGAACGTCGCCCTCTACTCGATCGAGAAGGCCCAGGCGCTGGGCGCCCACGTCCTGACGGCCTCGGACTCCGGCGGCTACGTCGTCGACGAGAAGGGCATCGACCTCGACCTCCTCAAGCAGATCAAGGAAGTCGAGCGCGGCCGGATCTGCGACTACGCCGAACGCCGCGGCGGTTCCGCACGGTACGTGGCGGGCGGCAGCGTCTGGGACGTGCCCGCCGACGTGGCCCTCCCCTCGGCCACCCAGAACGAACTGGACGCCGACGCCGCGCTCACTCTCGTACGCAACGGGGTGAAGGCGGTGTCCGAGGGCGCCAACATGCCCACCACCCCCGGCGCCATCCACATCCTGCGCGACGCGGACGTCCTCTTCGGCCCCGGAAAGGCGGCCAACGCCGGCGGGGTCGCCACCAGCGCCCTGGAGATGCAGCAGAACGCGGCCCGGGTGTCGTGGACCTTCGAGGAGGTCGAGACCCGCCTCACCGACATCATGCGCGACATCCACACCACCCTGCGCGCGACCGCGGACCGGTACGGCGCCCCCGGGGACTACGTCCTTGGCGCCAACGCCGCCGGCTTCGAGCGCGTCGCCGACGCGATGCTCGCCCAGGGCATCATCTGACCCTGCCCCTCCTCGCCGCGCCTGCCGGGGGTGCACAGGGCGTACGGCGTACAGAGTGGTACGGCGTACGGCGAGGCGTGGCAGTGGGTCGGGCCGCGGTCACACCCAGGTGTAGTTCTCGTCGGTGACGGCTTCGAGGGAGGCGTCGGTGACGGCGGCGCGGGGGTCGGGGAGGGCGGCGAGGGCGGGGCCGAGGGGAGGGAAGAGCGGCAGTCCGGCGGTCGCGCGGTAGTCGATCCACTCGATGACACCGGTCTCGTAGCCGCCGTCGGGGAGTTCGTCCTGCTCGGTCTCGGCGAGGCCTGCCCGGACCTCGGGGGAGATGTGGAGGCGGTAGATCAGGTGGAGCTTGCGCGGCGACGGGGTCGGGCCGGGACGGGTGACACGCTGGTCGACCACCCACATCAAGTCGCCGCCTTCGGCCTGGGCGACATCGAGGTCGAGTTCCTCTGAGAGCTCGCGGGCAAGGGCCTCTTCCAGGTCCTCGCCGTCCTCGACGTTGCCGCCGGGCGGGGTGTAGTGGGTGGAGTCGGCGCGGTCGCGGCGGATCAGGGCGACGTCGTCGCCGCAGAAGACCAGGGCCCCGGCCCGGATCTTGATCCGGGAGAACGGGACCGGCGGGGTGTCGGGAGCGTTCGTCATGGCGGCCAGTATGGTGGCCGTCCCCGGGGCAGGGGCTTGCAATGCGTGATGTCACTGGTCAATATGGTTACGTGAATCATGCCTTTCCCTGCGGGACACTCTGCCTCGACTTCGTCGGCACGCTGCGGGCGCGCCGCAACGCCGCGCCGCTGGAGAAGCTGGCCACGCCCGGGCTCCTGGACGACTGGTTCCTGGAGTCGGAGATGCTGGACCTGGCGCCCGGCGCGAACGAGGCGGATGTGACGATCACCGTGCAGCTGCGCGAGGCGATCTACGACCTGGTGGTCGCCCGGCTCGACGGCGCGTCCCTCCCGGTGGAGGCGGTGGCCGAGGTGAACATGCACGCGTCCGGCCTGCCGGTGACGCTGCGGCTGGGCCCCGACGGAGTCATGCGGACCGGTTCGGTCGCACAGGGGCTGGCGGCACTGGCCCGCGAGGCGGTCCAGCTGCTGGGCGGGGACGAGGCCACGCTGCTGCGGGAGTGCGCCCGCCCGGAGTGCACGCAGGTCTACCTCGACCGCTCGCGGGGCCACCGCCGGGAATGGTGTGCGATGCGGACCTGCGGCAACCGGGTCAAGGCCGCCAATTACCGGGCACGACAGCACGCCGCCCAGGCCTGACCGGGCGTTGGCCGGGCGTTGGCCGGCAGACCCGAGGAGCGCTCCGCGCCTCTGCCGTACTTCTGTCCGCCGACATAAATCACCTGCTTGACTGGTTATATCGCGTGTGCCAGTCTGCGGGTGTGTCATCCGGGAGGTGGCACGCCCAGGCTGCCCGACCGGCCTCGCGAGACCGGCCGGGAGGCGATGCGACACGCGAAGAGGACGGTGACGGACGATGACCGGCAGCGAGGAGAGGGCCGTACTGGCGGGCGGCTGCTTCTGGGGTATGCAGGAGCTCATCCGCGCGCAGCCCGGAGTCCTGGCGACGCGGGTGGGATACAGCGGTGGCGACCTGGCCCACCCGACGTACCGCCATCACACCGGGCACGCGGAGTCCGTCGAGATCGTCTTCGACGGGGCGGTGACCGACTACCGCACCCTGCTGGAGTTCTTCTTCCAGATTCACGACCCGAGCACCCGGGACCGTCAGGGCAACGACATCGGGGACAGCTACCGTTCCGCCGTGTTCTACCTGGACGCCGAGCAGCGGAAGGTCGCCGAGGACACCATCGCCGACGTGGACGCCTCGGGACTGTGGCCGGGACCGGTGGTCACCGAGGTCACCCCGGCGGGCCCGTTCTGGGAGGCCGAGCCCGAGCACCAGGACTATCTGCGGCGCTACCCGGACGGCTACACCTGCCACTTCCCGCGCCCCGGCTGGCGGCTGCCGAGGCGGGACGAGTCCTGACGGTACGTACGGCCGGCCCGGCGATCCCGCGACCGCGTGCGTCTCGCGGCCAAGCGAACGCGCGCGGTCGCGGGATCGGCCCCGACTCCCTTGACCTGAAGCGCACTTGAGTTTCTAGCGTGTCGTCAGCTGATCACCCGACGACGGAAGAAGACGCTTGTGATCCTCGTGACCGGAGCCACCGGAAACACCGGAAGTGCGCTGCTGCGGGCGTTGTACGCGCGCGGTGTCGGCCCATTGCGGGGGCTCACCCGGCAGGTGGCGAAGGCGGCACTGCCGGAAGGCGTCGAGGTCGTCGAGGGGGATCTGGGGGAGCCCGCGTCCTTGGCGTCCGTGCTGGACGGCGTACGCGCGCTGTATCTCGTGTCGGGTCTGGGGCCGGATGCCGACATCCTCGCGGCGGCCCGGCGGGCGGGCGTGGAGCACGTGGTTCTGGTGTCCTCCATCACCGTCGAGACACATCCGCATGTGGTGCCCGCCGCCGAGAAGTCCGCGGTCGAGGAAGCGCTCAAGGCCTCGGGCATGGCATGGACGATCCTGCGGCCGACGCAATTCGCTTCGAACGCCCTGATGTGGGCGGCATCCATACGGCAAGGCGAGACGATCCAGGCCCCGTACGCGGACGCCGCGCTGCCCACGATCCACCCGGCGGACATCGCGGCGGTGGCCTTGGCGGCGCTGACCGAACCCGGCCACCACGGACGCGTCCACGCCCTGACCGGCCCGGAGCCGGTGACCGCCCGCCAGCAGGTCGAGGCCATCGCGGAAGCAATCGGGCGGGAGATCCCGTTCGCAGAGATCAGCCGTGCCCAGGCGTACGCACGGATGGTCACGGTCTTCGGTGCCGACGCGGCGGACGCGGTTCTGGACGTCACCGGCGGGGACGTCAACGAGGAACTGTCGGCGGTGCGCGACACGGTCGCACGAATCACCGGATCCCCGGCCCGCCCGTTCCGGCATTGGGCTGCGGAGAACGCCGCCGCCTTCCGCTGACCAGCGCGGGCCCGACATCGGCCCTGACGCCGGATGAGGGGAGCCGGCGTCGAGGCGCGTTCCGGTTGTGGCGCTCAAGCTTCGCGGCCCCGGCGGCGGGTCGTGATGCCGGGGGCCGCGCGGAAGGTTCTTTCCCGCCCGGGTGGGGCTGCTACGTCGTTCGGGGGCAGGCGATGAGGGCCGTGGCATTGATGACGACCGGGATGTTGCCGCGGGTGGCCTTCATGTCCGAGATCTCCTCGCCTGCGGGTTCGGGCGTCTGTGTCACACCTGATCGGATGACTGATGATGGCCACGTGTGAAATAACCTGTCCAGTCGGTGGCGAGTTGGGTGGTGGCGAGCGGGGCGTGTAGGGCGGAATACGCGCCAAGTCGACTCGGGGACGGTGTAGTCCGGCTGACTGTCTGTGCGACAAGTAGCCGATTTCACCAGCGGACTTGGGTGATCGACGCGACAGTATCGATTCTCTGTCCACTCTGCCCAGGGGCGCGCGAAAGCCAGGATGAGGCCCCTGCTTCGCCCTCCGTTCACCTGCCGACTCTACCCGACAGGGTTTCTTCAGCGGTGAGTCAGGTGTGTTGGCTGAAATCCGGGTGTGAACGCGGAGTGGCGTCCTAGGATCGCCCACATGCGCATCCTTTTCTCCAGCACCCCGGCACACGGTCACCTGCTGCCGCAGCTTCCGCTCGCTCGCGCCTTCCGTGAGCGCGGCGACGAGGTGGCCGTACTCACGGCGGCCGGTTACGAGTCCCTTCTCGTCGCCGAACAGATCCCGCTTCTCCCTGTCGGTCCGGAGATGCCCGCCCTGCTCGAGGAGGCGGTCCGACGCACGGGTGCGGACGATCCGACGGTGCCCGACCCCGCCGTCGCCGCCGAACTGTTCGCCGGCGCGCGGGTCGACCTCACCGCGGACGCCGCGCTCGCCGCGGCCCGCGAATTCGGCCCTGATCTGATCGTGGCCGAAGCCACCGACTACGTGGGCCCGCTCGTCGCCGCCGCGCTGGAAGTTCCGTACGCCAAGCTGGCGTTCGGCCCACTGCTGCCCGCCGAGTTCACCGACGTCTTCGACGCCGTCGCCGAACGGCGCTTCAAAGAGCGCGGGCTGACCCCGCCCGTGCCCTCCTGGTACCTCGACCCCTGCCCCGAGCTGCTCCAGAGCCCCGGTTGGCAGCCGCCGCGAGGACACCTTCCGCTGCGGCCCGAGGCGCACCAGGGTTCCCGGACGCCGGAGTCCGTCCCTACGACGCCGCGCGCAACCGGCGGGGCCAAGCCCAAGGTGCTGCTCTCCTTCGGCACCGTCTTCGCCGAGCCGGCCGTCCTGCGCCCGGTCATCGACGCCCTCGCTCCGGAGGCGGACCTGGTCGTGACCCTCGGCCTGACCGCCACGGCCGCGGACTACGGCGACGGCCTCGACCACGTCGAGTTCGTCGGCTTCACCCCGCTCGCCGAACTCCTGCGGGGCATCGACCTCGTGGTCACCCACGGCGGGGCCGGAACGACACTGGGCACCATCTCGCGCGGGCTGCCGATGGTGGTCGTCCCGCAGGGTGCCGACCAGTTCGTCCAGGCCGCGGCCGTCGCGGGCGCGCGTGCGGGCGTCGCCGTCCTGCCGCCGGCGGGCCCCGAGGACGTGGTCCGGGCCGTGACGGAGGTGCTCGGGAGCACGGAGTACCGGGACAACGCGGTCCGCGCCGCCGAACAGATCGCCGGCATGCCCTCGCCGCGCGAGATCGCGGATCTGCTCGCCGCCGAGCTCGGCAGCGCCCGTGACAAGTGACGCCCATCCGTCCCCGTGTCCGGACAACGGGCACGGGGGTTGTACGCCCACAGCCACCCGTGCCGGGTCTCGGCCCGCAACCACAGCGGCATGCCGAAGTACGGATCCGTCGCCGCTTGAGCCGTACCGGAAGGGCGTGCGGCGACATGTTCGCTCCCCATCCGTGACAGCCCGCGGCCATGGCAGTCCAGTCGTCGCGGGCTGAGAGCGTCCCGATGTCGACCGCCGTGCAATTCGTACGCGCCGGAATCGTCGATGCGCCGCTTCGTCCGTGAGAACCGACTGGCGGGTCAGTTGGAGCCGCGCCAGACGTTGTCGAACGCAGCCTGCTCGATGGTGCGCCGTTGCCGTACGCCTTCCAGCTCCAGCAGTGCGTCACCGACGGCGGCCAGGACGAGGGTCACCGAGTCGTCGAGGGATTCAAGCGACTCCGGATCCGGTACGGACGCGCCGATGATTCCCATTTCCTCCCCGAGGCTGACGAGTACGGGGTCGGCGGACGACCACGCCTCCACCGCGCGGCGGCGGTCCGGCGAATCCGCCAGGGTGAGCGCGCCGTCCGCGAAGAGGCGCCCACGACGCCGGGCGCTGAGCGCCCCTTCCGCTTCCAGGACGCCGACATAGGTGTCGGCCAGCCCTTCGCCCCTGCGCCACAGCCAGTCGCCGACCGGCTCGTACGGCTTTTCTCGCCGCAGTGCGGCGAACGCCTGCGCCAGAAGCGCATCGGCCGGGGCGGCGCCAGGATCCGGCACGACGCGATCCTCGTGGAGCGCGGCCGCGCCGGCCCCGAGCAGGTCGACGAGTTCCGCCCCGGCGAGCGCGAGTGACAGATCGCCTGGGCTCACCGCCCGGCCGTGGGCCTGGTCCAGGACGACCAGAAGGAGGCTGCGTGCTGTGGTCATGAAGGCCTCACATCCTCATATGCCGACACGCGGACCGAGCGACCGGTCGCGTGTGGCCGGAACCGAAGCGAACAAACGAACACATACGCCTCCCACCCTACGACTTCCGGTACCGGGAGCTGCCCCGCCTCGCTGGAGCCGGTGGAAAGGCGGGGGAGACGTACGCGGCGGTGCCCGGGGCCGGTAAGAGAGGGGATGCCATCGCCCTTACGCCCCGGCCGGATCGTTCAGCAGAAGTCGGAGGCCGCCGGCCCGTGACCGGACAGGGGCGCGACGGCCGCCCAGACCCAGAGGCGTGTGGCGTCGAGCCCGGCACCGGTGACCGGGGTCGCCCGCTCCGGGGCCGGTCGATCGGCGGCCTCTTCGTGGCTGATGGGCGACGGCCAGCCTGTGATGCGGCTCAGGTTGACGTACGTCGTGAGTTCCATGTCCTCGCCCGTCTGTCCGGTCGGCCCTGGTTGGTGTGGTGAGCGATTCCGATGTCTTCGCCGGTGCGTGGACCTGCGGCTTGTGGCCCGGAAGGCATGGCACCCGCTCTGCTCGTAACCGACTAAAAGAGTTACGACGTGAACAGAGCTAGCGATCGACTTCGTAACCGGTCAAGCTAGTTACTCCCTTTGGGGTTGGCGTGATCACCCATCGGGAAAATCGCCGTGCTGCCCGCGACGGAGCTGACATCATGCGGTGTCATGGCAGATGACAGCAGTAGCGGGTTTCGGGCAGGTCAGACAGGACTTGTCGTGCGGATCCCGGAGGCGGAGCCGTCCGTTCGCGGGTGGCGTGAGAGGTTCGACCCCGCGGCTCAATCCGGGGTCCCGGCCCATGTCACGGTGCTCTTCCCGTTCCTCGACGAGAGCCGGATGGATGCGCACGTGCACGCCGAACTGGCGGACGTGCTGAGTGGTCACCCGTCTTTCGACCTGCGGTTCGAGAAGTGTGGCGGGTTTCCGGGAGTGCTCTATCTCGTCCCCGAGCCCGACATGCGGTTGCGGCAGCTCACGGAGGCGATCGCCGGCCGATGGCCCGAGGCTCCACCGTACGGTGGCCGATTCGCCGAGGTCGTGCCGCACCTGACCATCGCTCAAGGGCAGGAGGACGCGGTTTTGGGGGAAATCGAGGCGGATCTCGCCGGCCGGCTCCCGTTCACGGCTCACGTCTCATCGGTTCAACTCGTCGTTTACGACGGCGCGAAGTGGCAGGAGCGAGTGTCGTTCGCGCTCGGGCGGTGAGACGGATCATGAGGGCCTGGCGGCCACACGCGTAGAAGGGCCTCGATCGGCATCGAGGCGCCCGGCCGCGTCGGATGCCCGTGGGGCGCACAGGCACTGGCGCATGCCGCAAGCGCCCACCGGGCAGGGCGGAGCGCGGGAGGTCAAGCGCTCGCGGTAAGGGTGTACTTCACGGACCGCTGCTGCTTGTGACGTCGGATGCGGCCCTTGGCCACGAGCGACTCCAGGGTGTTGCGCACGACCTGCGGGGTGGGGCTGCGGTCCGGGTGTCTCTCCAGGAGTTCGTCCCGCAACTCCTTCGCCGGGCGCGGCTCTTCGTGAGCGCCGAGCAGGGACAGCAGGAGATCTCCGAGCAGAGGCTGCCGCGAGGTCTCCTTCGGGGGCGTCGAAGCGGCTGTCCGGCGGGACTTCGCCTCGGCGGGTGCGGGCTTTTTCGGGGCCTGCTCGGACAGGAGGGACGCCTCGGCCAAGCCCTCGTATTTCTCGGCGAGGCGAAGGATGTCGACCAGGATGGCCTCTTCCTGCTTCAGCAGCTTGATCTTCTCGGCCAGCTCCCGCTGACGCCGACGGTTCTCTTCCAGATCCGACGCGGCCTGATCGACGAGCCGCGCGCGGAGCGTGGCGGCTGACTGCCTGGTCACAACCGTTCACTCCCTAGTAGTGGATGACGCTGCGCATGGTACCCACGCCCGAGTGCACGCGCAGGAGGCGTGGGCGCGGTGACAGCGCCCCGGCGTGAGGTGGCTCGCGATATGTCGGGCGGTGCGCCGGTTCACTCGTACAGCCTGCCTCTGAAGTGTGTCCAGAGAGTCCCACGAGACGGGTGTACGGCACGTCCCTTCCATCGAAGTGCCGCCATCAAGACTGCCGCGCCGTACGGGTCGGGCCTCAGGTGGAGCAGCGACGCGGCGTCAAGTAACCGAAGAAAAGGGTGATTTGAAGCGCCGCATGCATTCGGATGCTTTGACACCTCCATCGGCGCATATCACGATGCTAACCGTTCAAACAGGTTACCGAGCAAGTTGTGTGCCGCGAAGGGGCAACGGACATGGAAGATGGGCCGAAACCAAGCGTGGTCGGCGCCCCGGTGGGGCGGCGCGCGCTGCTGGGCATGCTGGCCGCCGGGGCGTTGGGGGTCGTCGCGGCACCTCCTCTCCAGCGGGGCTGGGACAAAGCCCTCGCTGCCGCCTCCCAGGCCGACCGCACCGGACTCACCGGGCTACTGCCCAACCCGGGCGGGTTCCGGTACTTCAGCGTCGTCGGATCGGTGCCGCGCAAGGACGAGCGCACCTACGCGCTGACGATCGGCGGTCTGGTCGATCGCCCCAGGTCCTACACGCTGCCCGAGCTGCGCGCACTGCCGCAGTCACGTGTCGTCGCCGACGTGGTGTGCACCGACGGGTGGCGGGTGGACGACACTCCGTTCGAGGGGGTGAAGCTGGCCGAACTGCTCGACGCCGCCGGTGTACGAGGCAGCGCCGCCGCGGTGAGGTTCACCTGCTTCGACGGCGCCTACAGCGAGAGCCTCACTCTGGAGCAGGCGCGCCGCTCGCACATCCTGGTCGCGCTGAACATGCGGGACAAGCCGATCACCCATGAACAGGGCGGCCCGGTCTGTCTCTACGTGGCGCCGATGTACTTCTACAAGTCGGCCAAGTGGCTCTCCGGCATCGAGGTCACCGAGAAGGTGATCCCGGGATTCTGGGAGGAGCGCGGCTATCCGGTCGATGGTTGGCTCGACGGGGCGGACCGGGACAATGGCTCTGTCTGAACGGGACGCCGGCCGGGTGCGGCGCTTCGGCCCCCCGCAGCGGATCGTCCACCGGGCCACCGGCTGGCTCATGCTGCTCTGTCTGGTCGCCGCTGCCTGCCTGTACCTGAACCCGCTCGCCCAACTCGTCGGACGCCGCCCGCTCGTGGCCGGCGTTCACCGGTGGTCCGGCATCCTGCTCCCCGTACCGCTCCTGCTGGGGCTGCTGTCCCCCGAGTTCCGCGCCGACCTGCGCCGTCTGAATCGCTTCGCGGTGTACGACAGGAGGTGGCTGCGGGCCGTTCGCAGAGGGCTGACGAAGCCGAAGGACCGCCCGGCAGGCAAGTTCAACGCGGGGCAGAAGCTCTACGCGGGCTGGATCGCCGGTGCCGTGCTGGTCATGATGTTCACCGGCCTGCCGATGTGGTTCATGGGCTTCCTGCCCTTCCTCTCCCGCGCCGGCGCGATCTTCGTGCACGACATCCTGGCCTGGGTGATCGCCCTCGTCCTGGTCGGTCACCTGCGCAAGGCGTACGCGGATCCCGAGGCGCGACGGGGCATGCGGACCGGCTACGTCACCCGCCCCTGGGCGGACCGGCACCATCCCCGGTGGCTGGACGAGGAACGCGCCGACGAGCCGGACGGCCGATCCGCCGGGAGCAGGCGCGAGTCCCCCACGACGGCTGCCCGGGCGCAGACGGACGGCCCGCGCACCACCTCGGGTGTGAAGCTGTGGTCCGGCGTTCCGGTCGGCGCCGACCTCAAGTACCCGTTCCTCGCGGGCACCCTGCCGGACGCCGACGGCGAGCTCAAGGGCGCCGCGTTCCCCGTACCCGCCTCCTGGGTCGCCTCCTGGCTGGAGAAGCAGCCCGGGTTCGACGTCTCGACGATCACCTACGCCCGGTTCACCGAGCTGTTCCGGCAGTCCCAGGCCGAGTACGACGAGGTCATCGGCACCGACGACCCGGATCTGTCCGCCTTCCGCGCGTCCGGCGGCAAGCTGCTGACCTGGCACGGTCAGCAGGATCAACTCATCCCGACCCGGGGCACGGTGACATATCGTCAGCAGGTCGAGCGGACATTGGGCGGTGCCGCGAGGGCCGACGACTTCTACCGCGTCTTCCTCGCGCCGGGTGCCGCACACTGTGCGTTGACCGGTCAGACCGACGACCTCGGCGCCCTGCGCGCCTGGGTCGAGGAGGGCAAGGCGCCCGAGACGCTCACCGCCACCCTGACCGACTCGACGGGCAAGCAGGTCACCCGCGACCTGTGCGCCTACCCGAAGGAGTCCCGCTACCGGGGCCACGGCGACCCGGCCGCCGCCGACAGCTTTCGGTGCGTGACCCCGCCCCGTCGCTGACCTGCCACCCCTTCCCGGCCGGCCCGCGCGGACGCGATCCCCAACGGACCGTCCGCGCGGCACGGTCTCGGCCCGCCGCCCACCCAGGGGGCGGGCCGAGACCGTCCTTTTTCCTCCCGTAACCCGCCCCAGGCGAAGACGCCCCCCCGGCCGCGCTCGGCCGAAAGCGGGGAACACTCCAAGATCGACTGGCGATCCTTGTCCGTGGCGGGGGCCGCGGTCCGTGTCCGCCCCGTCGCAGACTTGCGGTACGTGGCAGCCCGGCCGGCTGCCGCGGCTTCGACCCGGTCGATCCAAGGACTGCACATCGTGAACGAACGCGTTCTCAGCCCCCGCAACCGGGGTTTCCTCTTCCTCGACTCCCACCCGGCGGGCTGCGAGCGACTGGTGGCCGACATGTGGCAGGCCTGCCCCGAGTCCGCAGAGTCCGCAGAGCCAGCTGAGCCCGCCGGCGCGCCGGAGGGCGCCGGTCCGGTGGCTCTGATCATCGGCTCCTCGGCCGGGTACGGCCTCGCGGCCACCGTCGCCGGACTCAAGCGCGCCGGCATCCGCGGCATCGCGGTCTCCTTCGAGAAGGCCCCCACCGCGCGGCGCACCGCCACGGCCGGCTGGTACCGCACCGCCGCCACCGCCGACCTCGCCCGGTCCGCCGGGCGGGATCTGGTGTTCCTCAACGGCGACGCGTTCTCCGACACGATGAAGAACCAGGTCGCCGACCTCCTCGAACAGCGCTTCGGCGGCAGGCTGGACTACCTGATCTACTCGGTGGCCGCGCCTCGGCGCACCGACCCGGACACCGGCGCCGCCTACGCCTCCGTCCTCAAGCCGATCGGGTCCGCGAATCGCACCAAGACCCTGGTCTTCGACGACGAGGGCGCTCCCGAGGTGCGCGAGGTCGAGACCGGTCCGGCCGAAGGCGACGACGTCGAGCAGACCGTGGCCGTGATGGGCGGTGCGGACTGGGCGCGCTGGATCGACCACCTGGCCGGCCGGGGCCTGCTCGGCGAGGGCTTCGCCACCGCCGCCCTCTCGTACATCGGATCGCCGCTGACGGCGGCGATCTACCGGCAGGGCACCATCGGCGCGGCCAAGACGCACCTGGAGGACACCGCCCGCACCCTGAACGAGCGCCTCGGCAAGACGGTGGGCGGACGGGCCGTGACCTCCGTCAACGGCGCCGCCGTCACCCAGTCCTCCACCGCCATCCCCGGCATCGCCCTGTACACCGGCCTGCTCCGCGCCGTCCTCGGACAGCGGATGATGCCGCCGGTGCATCAACTCGCCGCCTTGTGGGACCAACTGGCCGGCGCCACCCCGCTCGCCCTGGACGACGAGGGCCGCGTCCGTCTGGACGCCTGGGAACTGTCCGACGAAGTCCAGACCGCCGTCGCCGCGCGCTGGGAGGCCGCCACGACCGACACCATCGCCGGTCTGGCCGACCTCGACTGGTTCCACGGCGAGGTACGGCGGCTGTACGGGTTCTCCGTGCCGGGCGTCGACTACACCGCCCCAGTGGCCACCGGCATCCCCTGGCCCGGCCCCACGCTCTGATCCCGGAGCGACGGTGCCGTACGAGGGGCGTCACGCGCGGAAAGCCGGCGCGAGCCACGAAGCGTCGCCCGCGCGCTCGCGCCGACCGGTGTCCGGCCTTCCGCTGAGATGCCTGGACCTTCACCCGCGCGCGGCCGGGATCCCACGTACGGATCCCTGGGCGTCGAACCGGCAGTGACGGCAGGTCAGCCCTGGTCCACGCGCTTCAGTACGTCCTGAGCGAGGGCGAGGGCGGCGTCGACGCTGTCGGCGTCGTACATCGAGTCGATCATGAAGTGGTCGATGCCGGTGCGCTCGTGCACGCGCCGGACCGTGTCGGCGACCAGGGACGTGGTGGTACCCGCGTCGATGTTCACCCGCAGCACCGTGTCGATCACCTCCGGGTCGCGGCCGGCCTCGCGGGTGAGCCGGTCCAGCAGTGCGCGCTGGGCGAGGAGCCCGTCGATGTCGACGTAGCTCGGAACGACGCACAACGGGAGCCAGCCGTCGCCGCGCCGGGCCACCCGGCGCAGCGCGCGCTCGGACAGCGCGCCGAGATAGAACGGAGGCCGGGGCCGCCGGGCCGGCTTGAGCGGCGAGTGGTGTGCCGGGACGGACAGTTGGGCGCCCTCGTATCCCGCCGGGTCCTCGGTCCACAGGACATCCAGGGCGTCGAGCAGTTCGTCCATGCGCGCCCCGCGGCGGGCGAAGTCCAGCCCGGCCGCCTGGAATTCCTCGGGGGACCAGCCGATGCCGAAGCCCGGCAGCAGACGGCCGCCGCTGATCAGGTCGACGGTCGTCAGCGACCGGGCCAGCTGGACGGGCGGATACAGCGGGGCGACGATGACGTGACTGCCCAGGAGTACCCGCCGGGTGGCGCTCGCGGCGACGCCCAGGAGAACGAACGGGTCGGCAGTCGGGTTGAGTTCCTCGGGAATGGTCGTGCCCCGCCCGCCGTACCCGACGACCGGATTCACGGCGGCCAGGTTCCGGTCGCCCACCCAGAGGCTGGCGGCCCCGGCCTCCTCGACGGCCGCGGCGAACTCCGCGGTCCGCGCGACCTCGAACGCCTGGCGGTGGAACTGGGGCAGAGCGAAACCCAACTTCATGACGTCCTCCTGCGGCGAGGGTGGGGAGTCGTGACGGGTGCGCAGTCTTCCACACGGCCCACCGCGCAGCCGGTCAGCCCACGCCGGGTACGGGCGGCCGCGTGGAAGGCCGCGGGGAGCCCTGGCGAGCGCCGTGGCGGGATCCCCGGGCCGCCGCGGATCGGCCCCTCACCACATTCCCCGATCTTCGGGTCAGCCCTCGGCTCGCGGGAAGTGATCCACGTCGACGACGGCCTGGGCGAACGCCGTTGGCGCCTCCTGAGGCACGTTGTGTCCGACGGGCAGGGTGCGGTGCTCGTACGGTCCGGTGAACTTGTCGCGGTAGGAGGAGCCGTCGCCGGGCTGGGCCGTGAAGGGGTCGAGCAGGGGGTCGATGGCGAGGGCGGGGACCCCGATCGCCGGTCCCGTGGCGAGCCGCTCCTCGTCACGGTCGTAGCGGGACTCGCCTTCGGCGAGACCCAGCCGCCAGCGGTAGTTGTGGATGACGATCGCCGCGTAGTCCGGGTTGTCGAACGCGGCGGCGGTGCGCTCGAAGGTCGCGTCGTCGAACTCCCAGGTAGGGGAGACGAGTTCCCAGACGAGCCGGGTGAGATCGTGGCGGAGATCCTTGCGCTCCATCGCCTTCCTGCCGCGCTCGGTGGCGAAGTAGTACTGGTACCACCAGGTGTGTTCGGCGGCCGGCGGGATCGGTTCCTGCTGCATCGCGCGGTTGGTGACGAGGTAGCCGCTGACCGAGACCAGGGCCTTGACGCGCTCGGGCCACAGGGCGGCGAGGATGTCGCCCGTCCGCGAGCCCCAGTCGAAGCCGGCGATCACGGCCCGGCGGATCCGGAGCGCGTCCATCAGGGCGAGGACGTCCAGCGCGATCGCCGCCTGCTGGGCGTTGCGGGGCGTCCGGGAGGACAGGAAACGCGTCGTGCCGTGACCGCGCAGGTAGGGCACGATCACGCGATAGCCCATGTCCGCCAGCAGGGGAGCGACGTCGGCGTAGCTGTGGATGTCGTACGGCCAGCCGTGCAGACAGATGACCGCGGGCCCGTGGACGGGACCCAGCTCGGCGTAGCCGACGTTCAGCAGCCCGGCCTCGACCTGTCGGAGCGCGGGGAAGGACGTGTGTGTCCCCGGTGTGATCGACGGGACGACGGGGGCCTGGGCGGCGCGGTGCGGGGCGGCCGCGTGCGAGACGCCCTGGAGGCCGGCCAGCGAGAGGGCGGCCCCTCCCGTACCCAGTCCCATCGCCTTGGTGAACGAGCGCCTGTTGATCATGTCGACCCTTCCGCGTGGGGTGGCTGCGCACCCTGCCCGGTGCGGACAGCCGTCGTGGACACAGGTCCGCCGGGCAGGCGAGTGCGTGGAAGACGACTCTGACATGTTCGTCGTCACCATTCAAGGAGGTGACTGGATGGAGGTGTGTTTCCTGCCGCTCCCGCCGGGGGTCGTCGTTTCCGTGGATCGCCCCCTCGGTGCCGGGTCGCCGCCGAGGGGGCGGGGGATCAGTGGCGGTGCGTCAGGACCCGCTGTACGGCCGCCGCCATGGCGCGCTCGCCCTGAGCGTTCGGGTGCAGCGGAGCCGCGGGGCCCTGCGGGACGAACGGCTCGATCCAGCGCTCGCCGGCGGGTGCGCACAGGTCGTGCCCGATCGTGGGGGCGTAGGTGTCCACGTACCGCGCGCCGCCGCGCCGCGCCTGACGGGCCAGCATGGAGTTCAGTTCCTTCTCCTTGTCGCGCAGGTAGGCGAAGTCGCCGGCCGCCAGCGGCACGGAGGGGCTGGTGCAGCCGACGCCGTCCTCGGGGAAGAGGTCCGGGTAGCCGACCACCACGATCCTCGCGTGCGGCGCGCGGCGATGGATGCCGCGGATCACCTCCGCGACCTTCGGGGCGGTCGCGGCTATCGACTCCGACACCTGGTCGGTGCCCGAGCCGGTGAGGTGCGCGCGGCACGGCGCGCCGGCCGGGTCGCTCGCCGACAGCCGTGCGCAGGTGCCCAGCACCGCACTGAAGCCGATGTCGTTGCCGCCGATGGTGAGGGTCACCAGGTCGGTGCGCCGGTTCACCGCGTCGAGCTGCGGCGCGGCCGTCCCCTGCGGCGCGGTCATGGCGGCGGTGGTCGCGCCCGAACAGGTGACGTCGGTCAGCCTCGCCGCGGAGGAACGCGCCAGCAGTGAGGGGTAGTTGTTGCTGCTGCGCAGGCAGAACGCGTCCACCTGGTCGGGTACCAGGGGCGCGGAGGCGTACGAGTCGCCGAGGGCGACGTAGTCCGCGCGGTGGGGGCGGTGTGCGGCCGCGCCCGCCATCGCCGGCTGCGCCGTGGCCAGCACGGCGATGCCGCTGAGCAGGGCGGCCCCCGCCGCCAGGGCGCGCCTGGTGTGCGCGGTGGGGAGGTGTCTCGTCATGGTGATTCCTCCGGTCGTGGGATCCCGGCCGCGGTCGGCCGGGCGTGAAGAGCCGATCGTACGGGCCCAGTTGGGGCGCATCACCCGCTTCGGGCGCGAGGCCGCGCGGCTCCGGCGCGGGCTCCTGTCGCGGAGCCGCCAGGTGACGACTGGGGGTGCCGGTGGGTGAGCCATGCAGGACGCGCCGCGCCCATGCGTCATCACAGCCTTGACAGGTGATGAGACACCTGGAACGTTAGTAACCTTTCAAAGCGGTGACGTGCTGGAATGGTCATTTCCGCCGTTCCTCACCGCCGCCCCGCCACTCCTCCGAAAGCGAGAACACCGCCATGGACCTCAAGCTCGAAGTCCTCGTCCTCCCCGTCTCCGACGTCGACAAGGCGAAGGCGTTCTACGTCGACACCCTCGGGTTCCGCCTCGACGCCGACTTCCCGGTCCACGACGGCTACCGGATCGTCCAGGTGACACCCCCCGGCTCCGCCTGCTCCGTCATCTTCGGTGAAGGACTGACCACCGCCCCCGCCGGCTCGGCCCAGGGCCTGCATCTGATCGTCACCGACATCGAGCAGGCGGTCGGCGAACTCGTCGGGCGCGGGGTCGACGTCGACGGCCCGTTCCACGACGCCACCGGCGCCTTCCACCACGCGGACGGAACCCACCGGATACCCGGCCTCGCTCCGGGGCGCCCGAGCTACGGCACCTTCGCCGGCTTCGCCGACCCGGACGGCAACGCGTGGTTCCTCCAGGAGATCACCGTCCGCGCCCCCGGACGCTGACCGCCGACTGCCCACAGACGACGCGTCAACGACGAAACGGAGACCGCCATGACTCAGGAACACACGAGCGGCCCGGCCGAGGCAGCCCGCCACGAGCGGTTCGGCACGCTCCCGGAGCGCATCGGCTTCGAGAGCATGACCGAGGAGAAGCCGAGCGCGCCGAACGCCGGGACGAACGCCCGGTACAACCCGGAAAACTCGTGGAACCACTTCTCTTGCCTGGCCCTTGACCTGGGACTGTAGACCTTGTCGCGACCGCAGGGCCCGGCACGACCAGCGCGAAGCCCCTCCGCCCCCGGCCCGTCATGCCCCGCCCCCGTACACCTCCGCCACGTTCGGACGCGGCGCGGGCCGGTGGCGGGCGGCGGGTCCCTCCGCGAAGGCGCGCAGCAGGTTCTCCGTCGTACGGGTGACGAAGACGCGCGTACGGGCGTCCATCCCGTGGTCGCGCCCGCCGTCCGGGGTCGCGGCCATCAGGCCCTCCACCCACCGCATGGTGCCGGTCGCGAAGACCCCCGCCCCGCTCCGCGCCGTGTAGTACGCCGAGTCGCTGTGGCTCGCGCGCCCCTTGCACACCAGCGGGGAGTGGGCCGTGATCTCCAGGGGCTCGGGGACCGGCGAGCCCGGGGTGACCCGGTCGTACTCCACCCCGACCAGATGAGCGAACCTGTCGCCGCGGCGCACCCCCGTCCCCTCGTACAGCCAGTGGTCCGCCGCGTGGACGACGTACGGCGCGTCCGTCGGATAGCCCTCGTACAGCACACCCGTCAGCGAGGACTCAGGGTCGGGCGCCGGGGGCGCGCGGAAGTCCGTCGTCACCAAGGAAGGACGGGCCGGATAGAAGGGATCGGACCGGTAGGAGGACTTGTAGCAGACCACCGTGCGCTCGGGTCCGGTCGCGTCCGGCTCCAGGCGGACCCGTCGGAAACAGGTGTTGGCGCCCAGGAAGGCCACGTTCGTACCGGCGTCCCGGGCCCCGGTGACATGCTGACGCTGCTGCGGCGTCCAGTACTCGTCGTGGCCGAGGCAGACGACGGCGGCCGCCCCGCGCAGCACCTCCGCGTCACGGTGCACGTCGACCCCGGTGGTGTACGCGAGGGGGATGCCCAGCCGCTCGGCGAGCACCACCGCCGCCCGCTCGTACACCAGGAACTTCTCCGCCCCGTTCAGATCGTAGGGACGGTCGAAACTCACGGCGAGGGAGCGGTCGGCGTATTCGCCCGCGGGCCCCTGGTACAGGCTGTAGCCGCCCCACCGGTTGTACGCCTGCCAGGTCGCGGGCGCGTGCATCAGCACCGTGCGGCCCGCGCCCCGCGCGGAGCGCACGACCAGCGGGACGTAACGCCGGTGTCCGTCCTCCGTGTCGAGCCGCAGCAGGTACGCGCCCTCCGGCCAGCCCGCCGTGCCGAGACTCAGGGTGCGCCGCCAGTCCGCCCGGACCGTACGGGTCTCGGGCAGGAGGCGCGGCTCCGCCTGGACCCGGCCCGGGACCCGCGCGGACGACCAGACGAGCCGGGCCTCGGCCCCGCCGTACCAGCCGATCCGGAAGGCCGAGACCCGGAAGGACGCGGCCGTCGTCGAGACGTACAGACCGCACTCCTCACCCGGGATCACACTCACCCGGTCGGTGTACCCGAGGACGGCGTCCGCGGGACCTTGCGACCGGATACGCCAGTCGTGTGTCCCCGGCCGCTCCCGTTCCGTCTCGGGCCGGTGCGAGACCGCGGCCCGAGGGTCACGGGCGGTGCCGCGGGGAGCGGACGGGGAGCAGGCGCCGACCGTCGCCGAGGCGAGTCCGACGCCCGCTTTCAGGAGGGTGCGGCGGCGCGGCGCCGTTCCGCGTTCCGCTTCGTGCCGTGGGTGCTCCGGCCTGTCGGGGCCCACGTCGCCTCCTGGATGCCGGCTCGCGCGTCAACGCCCCCGCGAGCAGCGTGGCACGGTATGGAGGACGCGGCCCGCGAGGGGCGGCGGAGCGACTCGGGTCCCGGACGGAGGCCCCGTCCACCGCCGTCCCTCCCACGGGCTCCTGGATCAGCCGTTCTTGGCGGGCGCCTCCCGTCCCGCCAGCATCGGCAACAGCAGCGCCGCCGACCAGCTGAAGTTCGGCGAGTTGAGCGGCGCCCCGGTGAGCGGATCGTAGTTCTCCATGACGGGACCGTCGCCCGCGAGCCCCGACGCCTGCGCGAGGAGCCGGCCGGCGAGGGTGTCGGCATCACCGCCGTAGCCGTAGCGGCGCAGCCCGCCGAGGGCGAAGTACGCCTGGTCGAGCCAGACGGGACCACGCCAGTACGCGGTCGGCGAGAAGTACGGGGAGCTCTTCGCGACCGTGGGGAACGGCACCGCCGTCGCGAACTCCGCGGCGTCCGTCAGCCGGTCGCGCACCGCCCGGGCCTGCGCGGCGGACGCCGTGCCCGTCCACAGCGGGACGGCCCCCTCGATGCCGCGCCCGCGCGCGGTGAGCGGCTTCCCGGTGCCGAGCGCGGTGTCGTGGAACCAGCCGTCGGCCGGATCGAACATCCGCTCGCGTACGAGGGCATGGGTGGCGGCGGACTTCTCCCGCCACCGCCGCGCGTCGCGGTCCTGCCCCAGCGCCGCCGCGATGCGGCCCACGTACCCCTGGTCCGCGGCGAGGTACGCGTTCAGGTCGACGGACTCCTGCGTGAGGGAGTAACCGAGGAGGCTGCCGTCCGCGGCCCGGTTGGCGACCACCAACGTGCCGAGCGCGGCGTCGAAACGGGGCGCGTTGTCCATGCCGCTCTCCCAGGCCGCGGCCAGCCGCTGCTCCCCGGGCGAGTCGTTGGCCGGATCGACGGTGGCGCCGTACTCGGCCAGCCCGTTGCCGTCGTGGTCCCGGTTGCGGTACCACCACTCCTGATAGGCGACGAGCTTCGGGAGCATCTCGCGCAGGAACGCTGTGTCGCCGCTCGCGCGGTACACCTCCCACACCGCCCACGCGGCCAGCGGCGGCTTGGAGTTGCGCTCGTTCCAGTTCCCGCCGCCCCGCTCGGGATCGTTGTAGAAGACGACGTCCGGGATCATCCCGGCGTCCTGCGGCCGGGTCCGCGAGTCCGGCCGGATCTGCCAGTCGAACATCGACCGGATCTGGGACTGGGCGAGCCGGGGATCGAAGCGGGCGGTGCCGACGGCCTGCTTCCAGGTGTCCCAGGCCCACATACCGCCGGCGAACCACTTGTACGAGATCGACGGCGTGATCCCGTCGTGCCGGATCCGGCCCGCCGCGCTGCGCCAGTTGGTGACCAGGGTCTCCAGCGACTTCACGGCCGTACGCCGCCGCTCCGCCGGCACGCCGCGGGTCACGTCCGCCACGTACCCACGCCACCGTTCGTCCCCGGCCGCCGCCGAGGACGGGGCGTCGGCGAGGACGCGGCGCACCCGGTCCGCCTCGCGGGCGCGCTCGGCGGCGGTGAAGGTGTACGACTCGGTCCAGTCGAAGCTCCGGGAGCGCCCGGGGGCCAGGGTCACCGGCGCCTTGGCCTCGGTGAGGTACGTGTCGCCGTCGACGGTGGTGCGGACGGGCTCCTTGTGGGTGACCTCGAAGCGCTCGGTGCCGTCCGTGAGGTAGTCCCAGGTCTCGCGGACCTTCGCGAAGCCGACGCCGACGCCCGTGGGGGTGGCCGCCAGCGACGGCGCGTCGCGCATCGGGGCGTCGGCGGGCCGCAGCAGGCTCCCGGTCCAGCCGGCGCGCAGGGTGCGCGCCGTGGAGCCGGAGTTGCGGACCTTGGCGCGGACGAGGGCGCTGCGGTCGGTGGCGAACCGCAGCTCCAGCCGGAGACTCAGGCCGCGCCCGAGGTCGTACGACTGGCTCAGCACTCCGGGCAGCGACGTGAAACGGGGCGCGCCGCCCGCGGCCAGGTTCAGGGCGCGCCCGTCCTCCGTCAGCCGCATACGGCTGAACGACGTGCTCAGCCACCACGGGTACTCCTGGGCTATGTAGAGCGGCCCGGTGAACCCTCCGTACGCGGCGCGGTCCCCGTCCTCGGGCAGGGCGTAGGCGTGCCAGGCCCCGCGGTCGGCGAAGACGTTGACGGGGTTGTCGTCCGAGCCGTCGCCGGGCAGGGCGGAGACGGGGGTGCCACGCAGGTCGAGGACGTCCGCGTAGCGGGACGCCGGCCGCGGACGGTCCGCGGCGGCGGAGGTCTGCGGGGCGGCGAGCGCGCCGGCGGCCAGCAGTATCAGTGCGGTCAGGGCGCGCAGGGGACGACGTCTGGTCACGGGGCGGTCCCTCCAGGGGAGTCGGAGTCGGAGTCCAAGCCGGAGCCGGAGCCGGATCCGGCTCCGAGAGCGGATTCGGGGACGGGGGCCGAGACGGGGGCGACGCGGACGACCGCGGCACCGAGGGGTTCGAGCGTCACCTTGTCGTGCACGGCCCGCCCGGTGAGCAGATCGGTGCCGCCCGCGGCGTACGCGCCGGTCAGCGGGGCGCGCGCCGGCTGGTCGCCGTGGTTGAGGAGGAAGAGATAGGTGCCCTGGGCGCCGGTGCGGACCGTCACCTCGACGCCCTCGGGGACGTCCAGGACCGGCCGTACCCCCGCCGCGCCCAGAGCCCGGTCGAGGACGTCGCCGATCCCCTCGGCCAGATGGCCGCTCACGTACCAGGCGGTGCCGGCGCCGTACGCGTGCCGGGTGACGGCGGGCAGGCCGGCGAGGGAGCCCGAGGCGTACGTGTCGACGGTCTCGGCGCCCTCGGGCACGATCCACTCCGTCCACAGCGTGGCCTCCGCCCCGGAGGCGAGAGCGGTGCTCTCGCCGTCGGGGACCGGCCAGAACTCGTCCACCGACAGCCCCAGGACCTCCCGCAGCGGACCGGGCGCCCCGCCGTCGTGGATGTGGTCGTGCGCGTCGACGACACCGCTGAACGGACCGCACACGAGGTGGCCGCCACCGCGCACGTGGTCGGCGATCCGGCGGGCCTGCTCCGGGCGCAGCAGATACAGGCTCGGCGCGAGGACGGCCCGGTAGCCGGCGAGGTCGGCGTCCGGCGGGACGAACGTGACCGTGATCCCGCGGGCGTGCAGCGCCGCGTACCAGGGGCGCAGCAGATCTGGCCAGCGCATCCGGGCCGACGGATGGTCGGCGCCCTCCAGCGCCCACCACGAGTCCCAGTCCAGGACGATCGCGACGTCGGCGTCGAGACGGCTGCCCGCGACGTCCGCGAGCCGGCCGAGTTCGGCGCCGAACCGTACGGTCTCGGCCCAGCCGCGCGAGGCGGTGCCGCGGTGCGGCAGCAGGGCGCTGTGGAACTTCTCCGCTCCGGCGCGCGAGGCCCGCCACTGGAAGTACATGACACCGTCGGCGCCGCGGGCCAGGGCCTGCAGCGACCACAGACGCTGCAGCCCCGGCTTCTTGGGGACGTTCACGGGGCGCCAGCTGACCGCCGACGGCGCCTGTTCGAGCAGCAGCCAGGGGGCGTTCCCCTTCAGCGAGCGCATCAGGTCGTAGTTCAGGGACGCCGCGACGTGGGCGCGCGGGTCGGAAGGATCCGGATAGGCGTCGTCGGAGACGAAGTCCTCGTGCCGGGCCCACTCCCAGTAGTCGAGCGCCTTGAACATCGACATGAAGTTGGTCGTCGCCGGAATCCCCGGACTGACCTCCGTCAGGACCTCGCGCTCGGCGCGGTGCAGCGCGAGGAGGGCGTCGGAGCAGAATCGACGCCAGTCCAGGAGCTGGGTCGGGTTGACCGGCCCGGGCGCGGTGCGCGGCGGTTCGATCTCGTCGTACGTGGCGTACCGCTGCGACCAGAAGGCGGTGCCCCAGGCGTGGTTGAGGGCCTCGACGGTGCCGTAGCGCTCGCGCAGCCACGCCCGGAAGTGCTCGGCCGAGCGGGGGCAGAAACACTCCGCGACATGGTCGCCGTACTCGTTGTGGATGTGCCACAGGGCGAGCGCGGGATGACGCGCGTACCGCTCGGCGAGGGCGCGCGTCAGGCGCAGCGCGGCGTCCCGGTACGCGGGCGAGGACGGGCAGTAGTGCTGCCGCGAGCCGAATTCGAGCCGTACGCCGTCCGCCGTGACGGGCAGGACCGTGGGGTCGGCGCGTACCAGCCACGCGGGCGGCGACGCGGTCGCGGTGGCCAGGTCGACGGCGATGCCGTGGGAGTGCAGCAGGTCCAGGAGCCGGTCGAGCCAGGCGAAGTCCCAGCTGTCCGGGCCGGGCTGGAGCCTGGCCCAGGAGAACACGCCGACGGTCACCATGGTGACGCCGGCCTCGCGCATCAGCGCGGCGTCCTCGGCCCAGACCTCCTCGGGCCACTGCTCGGGGTTGTAGTCGCCGCCGTACAGCAGACCGGGGACGCGGGTGAGAGACGCGGCGGGAGTGGGGGCGGGGCGGTTCATCCCTTCACCGCCCCACCGAGCAGGCCGGCCACGAACTGCCGCTGGAAGAGCAGGAAGAGCACCAGAAGCGGCAGCGTCGCGAGCAGCGAGCCGAGCATGAGCCCCGAATAGTCGACACGGGTGAGACCCGTGAGGGTGTTGAGTGCGACAGGCACGGTGTATTTGTCCTCACTGTTGAGCATGAGCAGCGGCCAGATGAAACTGTTCCACTGCCCCATGAACGTGAAGATGACCAGGGCGCCGAGTTGGGGACGTACACACGGAAGGACGACCTGATAGAAGGTGCGCAGCTCCCCGGAGCCGTCGACGCGGGCCGATTCGAGCAGTTCGTCGGGGAAGTCGACGAAGCCCTGCCGCATCAGCAGGATGCCGAAGGAGTTCGCGAGGAACGGCAGGATCACCGCCTGGTACGAGTCGATCCAGCCGACGCTCGCCATCATCTGGAACAGGGGCACGAGCAGCACCTGGAACGGGATCATCATCGTCGCGAGGACCGCGCCCAGCAGCAGCCCGCGGCCGCGGAAACGGTACTTGGCGAGCCCGTAGCCGCACATCGCGGAGAGCAGCGAGCTGAGCGCCGTGTGCACGACGGCGATCCCGAGGCTGTTGAGGAGCACCCGGCCGAACCCGATGGTGTCCTGGAGCCGTACGAGGTTGTCGAGCAGCCGCCCGCCGGGCAGGAACGGCGGCGGGGAACGGAACAGTTCCGACGTGGAGTGGGTGGCGGCGATGGCCATCCACAGGAACGGCACCAGGCTGACCAGCGCCCCGAGAGCGAGCAGCAGCCGGACGAGCCAGCGGCCGGCCCGGCGCACCGGCCGCGTCCGGGCCGGGACCCGGGCGGGCACATGGGCGGGTACACGGGCGGGCGCTCGGGTGGGGGAGAGGGCGGTCACCGGCGGCGCTCCCTTCCGAAGGCGAGGTACTGCAGGGCGGAGACCGCGGCGATGAGCGCGAC
The DNA here is from genome assembly GCF_040635425.1 of Streptomyces laurentii. NCBI lineage: Bacteria > Bacillati > Actinomycetota > Actinomycetes > Kitasatosporales > Streptomycetaceae > Streptomyces > Streptomyces laurentii. The sequence goes on from NZ_JBEYHT010000051.1 coordinate 36,911, forward strand.
GACGACCCAGGCGATCGCGGCGGCGTAGCCGAAGTCGAGCTGCTGGAATCCGACCTTGTAGAGGTAGACGACCGGCGTCAGGGTCGCGTCGTCGGGGCCGCCGCGGGTGAGGACGTAGTTCTCGTCGAAGAGCTGGAGCGTGCCGATGGTGGAGGTGACGACGCAGAAGAGGACCACGGGCCGCAGCTGCGGCAGGATCACCCGCAGATACGTGGCCGCCGTCCCGGCGCCGTCGAGCGCGGCGGCCTCGTACTGCTCCTTGCCGATCGCCTGCAGCCCGGCGAGCAGGATGACGGCGTTGTATCCGGTCCAGCGCCAGGTGAGGGACGCGATGAGCGAGACACGCGCCCAGGTCGGACTGTTGAGCCAGTCGACCGGGCCGGCGCCGACCGCGCCGAGCAGCTGGTTGACGAGTCCGCCGTCCGTCTTGAGCAGGACCTGGAAGACGACGGCGTACGCGACGAGGGTGGTGACGGCGGGCAGGAAGTAGACCGCCCGCCAGGTGCCGCGCAGCCGCAGCCACGACTGGTTGAGCAGGACGGCGAGGATCAGGGCGAGGCCGATCATCACCGGCACCTGGACGGCGAGGATCATGCCGGTGTTGCTCAGCGACCGCAGGAACGAGGGGTCCTGGAACATCCGCCGGTACTGGTCGAGCCCGGCCCAGTGCGGGGTGCCCGCCTTCTCGGTGGTGAAGCTCTGCAGCAGGCTCGCGACCAGTGGATAGGCGAAGAAGAGCGCGAAGAGGACGGCCGCGGGACCCGCGAAGATCCATGCGGACAGGCGGGGGCGGCGCCGGCGGCGCCCGGCCGCCGTCTTCGCGGCGCGCACCGGAGCGGAGGCCGGGGGCCCGAGGGTGGTGGGGGAGGCCATCGTGTCAGGCCACCCGCTTGCGGCCGGTGGCCCGGGCCAGCTGCCCGGCGGCCGAGTCCAGGGCCCTGCGCGGATCCTCGCCGCGCAGCATCACACTGGTGACGGCGGAGACCATGATGTCGGTCGCCTTGGCGTCGTCCGCTTCGTACTCGACCGGAGGGATGGCCGGGACGAGGCGGGCGAAGACGTCGAGGACCGGCTGCCCGCCGAAGTAGTCCTGCCCCTCGGCCAGATACGGATCGTCGAGCGCGGGCAGATACGCCGGGAAGAGCCCCTCGCTCCGGAGCATGGACACCTGGCGGGCCGCGTCGGTGAGCAGGAACTCGATGAAGGCCCAGGCCAGCCGCGGATTCCCGCTCTGCGCGGGGACGCAGAGGGTGGAGCCCCCGATGTTGGAGGTGTGGACGCCGTCCGCGGTGAAGCCGGGCAGCGGCACCACCCCGAACCTGCCCTTCAGCTCCGGCATCTCGGAGGTGAGGGTGCCCGTCCACCAGGCGGCCGTGGGGGTCGTGCTGGTCGTCCCCTCCTTGGTGCTGGTGACCAGGGCGTCCCAGCCCTTGCCGTAGGCCACCAGACCCTTGTCGGCCAGGGTCTTCATCAAGGTCAGAGCCCTGACGGCCTCGGGGGTGTCGACGGCGACGCGGCCCTGCTTGAAGTAGGCCTGCCCCTGCTGCTGGAGCAGCATCGGGAGGAGTCCGGTGTCCGTGGAGTCCTGGAAGATCAGTTTGTGGCCGGTGACCTGTTTGACGCGGACGCCGGCTTCCACGTAGTCGTCCCAGGTGCGCAGGGAACGGGCGTCGACGCCCGCGGCGCGGAAGTGGTCGGTGCGGTAGTAGAGGGCGCACGGGCCGATGTCCCAGGGCAGGGCGAACACCTTGCGGTCGGCCCCGGTGACCGTACGCCAGGCGGCCCGGTCGAAGTCCCCGCCGTACCGGCCGCCGAGGCTGGTCAGATCGTAGAAGCCGGTCGGGAAGCTTCCGGTGAACCGCGGCATGTGGCTGCCCTCGACGGTGAGGACGTCCGCGAGGCCGGTGCCGCCGCGCAGACCCACGATGATCTTGTCGTAGGCGTTGTCGTACCCGATGTCGACGACATCGACGGTCGTGCCGGGGTGGCGCTGTTCGAAGGAGCCGGCCAGCCGTTTCATGGCCGTGGCGGCGACGTCCCAGGACCAGACGGTGATGCGGCCGCCGAGCTTCTCGTCCTTTCCGGGCCCGCCGCCCTTCGTCCCGTCGATGTCGCGGGCCTGCCCGCCGGTGCCCGCACCCCCCATGGCACATCCGCCGAGCAGGCCCGACGCCGTGGCCGCGAGGCCGGTGGCCAGAACGGCCCGTCGGGTGGGTCTTGTTGACACTCTTGCCTCCTGAAGCCTGAATGCCTAATGCTGTATTCAGAACACTGAATGACGGAGTCAGCCGTCAAGAGGTGTACACGCAAAGACTTTTGAGGCCGGGCACCCCGGCCGGACCCAGCCGATCTGCCTACCCGAAAGGCACGGCATGACGTCGCCCCAGCACTTCCAGCAGTCCCCGCACTCCGAGAACACCGCGAGCTCCGACGGCACCGCGCATCCCGCGCCCGCCGTCCATCCCTACATCCCGAACTCCGTGCCGGCCGTTCGCCAGGCGATGCTCGACGAGATCGGCGCGACCAGCGTCGAGGACTTCTACGCCGACATCCCGGACCGGATCCGACTGCACCGCCCGCTCGACCTCCCGCCCCCATTGCGTTCGGAAGCCGAACTCACCCGGCATATGAACGCCCTGCTCGACCGCAACACTTCGACACGGCAGGTCCTCAGCTTCCTCGGCTCGGGCTGCTACCTGCACCACGTGCCCGCCGTCGTCGACGAGGTCGTCAACCGGAGCGAGTTCCTCACCGCCTACGCGGGCGAACCCTACGAGGACCACGGCCGCTTCCAGGCCCTGTGGGAATACCAGTCGATGATGGCCGAGCTCCTCGACGTCGACATCGTCAACGTCCCGGTGTACGACGGCTTCCAGGCCGCCGGAACCGCCCTGCGCATGGCGGGCCGCGTCACCGGCCGCCGCCGGCTCCTCGTCGCGACCGCGATCGACCGGGACAAGCTCTCCCGTATCGAGGACTACGTCCGCCCCGACCACGACGTGACCGTGCTCCCGGTCGACCCGCGCACCGGCTGCGCCGACCTCGACGCCGTACGCGCCGCGCTCGCCGCCCACGACACCGCCGCCGTCTACGCCGACACCCCGTCGGCCCTCGGCATCGTCGACCCGGCACTGCCCCGGCTCGCCGAACTCGCCCACGAGGCGGGCGCCTTGTACGTCGTCGGCTGCAACCCCCTCACCCTCGGCGTCCTCGCGCCCCCCAGCGCGTACGGCGCCGACATCGCCTGCGGCGACATCCAGCCGCTCGGCATCCACCCGAGCTACGGCGGAGGCAACGCCGGCTTCATCGCCACCCGCGACGAGGAACACCTCGTCGCCGAATACCCCTCCCGCCTCTTCGGGCTCGTCCCCACCGAGGTCGAGGGAGAGTACGGCTTCGGCGACGTCGCGTACGAGCGGACCTCCTTCGCCCTGCGCGAGGAAGGCAAGGAATGGGTGGGCACGGCGGCCGCCCTGCACGGCATCGGCGCCGGCGTCTACCTCGCCCTCATGGGACCGCACGGCATGCGCGAGATCGGCGAGACGATCCTCGCCCACACCGCGTACGCCCGACAGCGCCTCGCCCGCGTCCCCGGCATCGAGGTCCCCTACGGCGACACCCTCCACTTCGCCGACTTCACCGTGCGCTACACCGGCGGCCGCACCGCCGCCGAGATCCGCGCCCGCCTCAAGGAGCACGGCATCCACGGCTCCCTGCCCACCGGCGTACACGAGGCCGCCTTCTGCGTCACCGAAGTCCACACCAAAGCCGACATCGACCGCCTCGCCGCCACCCTCGAGGAGATCGTCACATGAGCGCCCACCACCCGCCCGCGGCCGTGTCCCCGAAGGACGCGACGATCGCCCCCAAGCCGCCCCTGCGCCGCTTCCGGCAGGCGTCCTGGGACGAGAAACTGATCTTCGAACTCGGTACGCCGGGAGAACGCGGCGTCCTCGTCCCGGCCCCCGACCCCGGCATCCCCCCGGTGACCGTCCCGCCGGCACTCCGCCGCGCCCGGCCGCCCGCCCTCCCCGAGATGTCCCAGCAGCAGGTCCTGCGCCACTACCTGCGGCTGTCCCAGGAGAACCTCGGCGCCGACCTCAACATCGACGTCGGCCAGGGCACCTGCACCATGAAATACAGCCCCAAGATCAACGACCAGTTCGTCCGCGACCCCCGCATCGCCGCTCTGCACCCGCTCCAGGACGAGGACACCGTCCAAGGCGTCCTCGGCATCATCCACAGCCTCGAACAACTCCTCAAAGAGATCTCCGGCATGGACCGGGTCTCCCTCCAGCCGGGCGCCGGATCGGCCGCGATCTACACGAACGTCGCCATGATCCGCGCCCACTTCGCCGCTCGCGGCGAGCTGGAGCAGCGCGACGAGATCATCACGACGATCTTCTCCCACCCCTCCAACGCCGCCTGCGCGAAGACCGCCGGGTTCAAGGTCATCACCCTCTACCCGGACGACGACGGCTACCCGGACATCGACGCCCTCAAGGCCGCGGTCGGACCGCGTACCGCCGCACTCCTCATCACCAACCCCGAGGACACCGGCATCTACAACCCGCGCATCGAGGAGTTCGTCCGCATCGTGCACGAGGCCGGCGGCCTCTGCGCGTACGACCAGGCCAACGCCAACGGCATCCTCGGCATCACCCGCGCCCGCGACGCCGGATTCGACCTGTGCCACTTCAACCTGCACAAGACCTTCTCGACCCCGCACGCATGCGGCGGACCGGCCGCCGGCGCGTGCGCGGTCACCGAGGAACTCGCCCCGTATCTGCCGCGCCCCACCGTCGAGTTCGACGGCGAGCGCTACCACCTCGACGACGACCGGCCCGAGTCCGTCGGAAAGATGCGGCCCTTCTACGGAGTCGTCCCGAACCTCGTCCGCGCCTACGCGTGGATCATGTCGCTCGGCGCCGAAGGACTGCGCTGCGCCGCCGAGACCGCCGTCCTCAACAACAACTACCTGCTCCACAAGGTCCGGCAGATCCCCGGCGTCTCCGTGCCCTACGCGCAAGGGCGGCCGCGTGTCGAACAAGTCCGTTACAGCTGGCAGCAGTTGCACGAGGACACCGGGATCAGCTCCGAGGACCTCGGGCTGCGCGCCGCCGACTTCGGCACCCACTACTGGACGAGCCACCACCCCTACGTCGTCCCCGAACCGATGACCCTGGAGCCGACCGAGTCGTACACCCGCGCCGACCTCGACGAATACGCGGCGATCCTCGCCGAGATCGCCCGCGAGGCCTACGAGTCCCCGGACACCGTCCGTACGGCCCCGCACCGCTCGACCATCCACCGCATCCGCCCGCAAAGCCTCGACGACCCGGCCACCTGGGCCGTCTCCTGGCGCGCCTACCAGCGCAAGATCCTCGGCACGGCGGATCCCCGTTGACCAGGATCGGCCTGGTCGTCAATCCCGTCGCCGGCCTCGGCGGCCGGGTCGGTCTCGGTGGTACGGACGGCCCGCGGCTCCGGCACCGCGCCCTCGCCCTGGGGGCCGTACCCCTGGCGGGGGAGCGGGCGGCCGCGGCCCTGCGCGAACTGCGGGCGGTCTCCGGAAGCCGTGCGCCGGGTGCCATCGTCGCGGGGCCGACCAGTTCATCCGGGGAGCCGGAGATCGTCACCGCCGCCGGCGCCATGGGAGCCGACTCCGCGGCCGCGGCCGGACTGACGGCACGGATCGTGTACGTACCGCCGAACGAGGGCGAGACCTCCGCCGAGGACACCGTCGCCGCCGTGCGCGCGATCGTCGGAGAGGACATCGACCTGCTGCTCTTCGCCGGCGGCGACGGCACCGCCAGGGACGTCCTCACCGCGCTCGGCGGGCAGCACGGCCCGGTGCTCGGGGTGCCGACCGGCGTCAAGATGCACTCGGCCGTGTTCGGCGTCAGCCCGCGCGCGGCGGGCGAGGCCGCCGCCGCGTGGCTCGCCCGCTCCGGCACCGTCCGCCTGCGCGACGCCGAGGTCATGGACCGCGACGAGGACGGGCTGCGCGACGGACGGGTCACCTCCCGCCTCCACGGCTGGCTCCCCGTCCCCGACCTCCCCGCGCGCGTCCAGCAGCGCAAGACCGGCAGCACGGCCGGCGCGCCGGACACCGTCACCGGCATCGCCGCCGAGGTCGCCGAACGGGTCGGCGACGGCCTGCTCGCACTCGGCCCCGGCGGCACCACTCGCGCCGTGGCCGCCGCGCTGGGCGCCGACACCTCCCTCACCGGCGTCGACGCCCTCGCGCTGCGGCCCGGCCGCCCGGCCAGGGTCGTCCTGCGCGACGCCGGAGAGACCGCGCTCCTCGCGGCCGGACCGCACTGGATCGCCCTCTCGCCCATCGGGGGGCAGGGTTTCCTCCTCGGCCGCGGCAACCAGCAGATCTCCCCTCGTGTCCTGCGCGCGGCGGGCGGCCGGGACCGGCTGCTGGTGCTGTGCACCGAACGGAAACTGGCAGCCCTGGCCGGCCGCCCCCTCCTGCTCGACACCGGCGACGACACACTCGACGCCGAACTCACCGGCTACCTGCCCGTCATCACCGGCCGACGCCGCACCGCGCTCTACCGCCTGACGACGTGAGGGCCCCTCCCTCCTCCCCGCCGCCAGGCCGATCCGCCCCCGAGACCACGCAGCCCGTTCCGTGACAAGGAGCCCGACATGATCACCCTCGACGGCAAACGAGCCATCGTCACCGGCGGAGCCACCGGCATCGGCCGGGCCACCGCGCGCGTCCTCACCGAACTCGGCGCCCGCGTCGTCATCGCCGACATCGACACCGACGGCGGGCAGCAGACGGCCAAGGACACCGGCGGCGTCTTCGTCCGCTGCGACGTCTCCCGGCGCGAGGACTGCGAGGCCGTGGCCGCCGTCGCACAGGAACAATTCGGCGGCGTCGACGTCCTGTTCAACAACGCCGGCATCATCCGCCGCTCCACCATCTGCGAGATCACCGAGGACGACTGGGACCTGGTGATGGCCGTGAACGTCCGCTCCATCATGCTGATGAGCCGCCTGGTGATACCGGGCATGGCCGCACAGGGCGGCGGCTCGATCATCAACACCGGCTCGGGATGGGGGATTTCGGGCGGCGCCAGCGCCATCTCGTACTGCGCGTCCAAGGGCGCCGTCGTCAACATGACCCGCGCCATGGCCATCGACCACGGCCCCGACAACATCCGCGTCAACTGCGTCTGCCCCGGCGACACCGCCACCGGCATGCTCGCGGAGGAAGCCCGTCAACTCGGGGAGAATCCCGACGCGTTCTACGCCGATGCCGCCGACCGCCCCCTCGGCCGCATCGGACAGCCGAGGGACATCGCACAGACCGTGGCGTTCCTCGCCTCCGACGCCGCGTCGTTCGTGAGCGGTGCGATCATCCCGGTCGACGGCGCCGGTACCGCGTGATGCGCCGGTAGCGGATAATCGACCGGACGAAAGGGGAGGGCCGCCTCACATGCCAATCGAAATCCGCCCACTGCGCGAACAGGTCAAGGAGGAGCTGCTCAAGCGCCTCGGGCGTGGCACGATCGCGACCAGCGAGCCGATCAACGAGGTGCAGCTCGCCGCCGAACTCGGAGTCAGCCGCACCCCGTTGCGCGAAGCGCTGATCACCCTCGAACGCGAGGGCGTCATCACCAGCGAGCGCGGCAAGGGCTTCCGGTTCACGCCCCTGAGCGCCCAGGAATTCCGCGACCTGACCGCGATCGTGGCGGCCCTGGAGGCGCTGGCCCTCGAGTCCAGCGACCCGGAGTACCTGCGGGCGACGGCTCCTTCGCTCATCGAGGAGGCGCGCGCCTTCTCCGCACCCCAGGCACCGCACGACGTCATAGAGCGCTACGACGACGCCTGGCACGACCTGCTCCTGTCGGGCTGTACCAACGACCGTCTGATGAAGCTGATCACGTCGTTGAAGGTGACCATGCACCGCTACGAGCGGGTGGCCCTCGGCGACCAGGACATCCTCGAACGCTCGGCCCTGGAGCACGAACAGATCGCGGAATGCCTGCGGCGTGGCGACATCGACGCGGCGGTGGCGGCGCTCAAGGGCAACTGGAACAGCGGAATGCACCGGATCCTGGAGCACTTCACGGATTAATGCACGGGACCGTTGTCAGTGGGGGATGCAAGACTCGGCCCCATGGAGCCCTATGACCCCAAAGCCGACCTGCACCGCTACCTCAAGATGGCCCGGGAAGCCATCGTCTGGAAGCTGGACGGACTGTCCGAGTACGACATCCGACGCCCCATGACACCGACCGGCACCAACCTCCTCGGCCTCGTCAAGCATCTCGCCAGCGTCGAGTTCGGGTACTTCGGCCCGACCTTCGGCCGCCCGCACGGCGAATCGCTTCCCTGGCACGAGGAGGGAGCCGAGGCCAACTCGGACATGTGGGCCACGGCCGACGAGTCACGCGAGGAGATCCTCGGTCTCTACCACCGTGCCTGGGCGCACTCGGACGCGACGATCGAGGCCCTCCCGCTCGACGCGAAGGGCCAGGTCGCCTGGTGGGGCGACAACGGTCGCGTGACCCTTCAGCGGATCATGCTGCACATGACGGCCGAGACCCACCGGCACGCCGGCCACGTCGACATCGTCCGCGAACTCATCGACGGAAAGACCGGGGTGAGGGAGGACAACAGCAACATGGACGGTGGCGACGAGGCGTGGTACCAGGAGTACTGGAACCGCCTGGAGGCATCGGCCAAGGAGGCCCAGGCCAAGGAGGGTTGAGGTCCGGGGTGCTCGCCGAGGGAAGCCGAGCGCCCGCATGAGGCGCGTACGGCTGCCCGCCGAGCACACTTCCTACGCATACGAACCCTGACCTTCCGCGACCGGAGCCCGGTCGCGGAAGCAGCCCCTGCTCCTCGTCACAGAGACGGAGCAGGGGCTGTTCGTCGTGTTCGACGATACCCACGGGGGATCCCCTCCTCTGGTCGGCTCGGGGGTCACGGCGCCGTGCGGTGCGTGGGGTCGGGGATTCCGTGCTCGGCGAGGGCTTTGCGCAGGGCGGTGTTGTCGTTCTCGAGCTGGTCCATCCGGGTGTGGATCGGGTCGAGGGCCCGGTGGAGTTCCGGGAGGGTGTAGCGGGGGGTGATGTGCTGGGGGCAGTTCCAGTCGAAGGCCTCGACCTTGATGAAGACGAGTCGTTCGACGATGTGCGGGTGGTCGTAGTCGGCCGGGCGTAGCCGCTGGGCGAGGTCGGGGTGGTCGGCGAGCGGCTCGATACGGGCGTGGCCGAGGACCTTCAGCCGGATCCGGTGCGGATAGTCCATGAAGATCATGGCCACGCGGTTGTCACCGTCGAGGTTGCCGTTGGTGATGTATTGGCGGTTCCCGCGGAAGTCGGCGTACGCGAGGGTGCGGTCGTCCAGGGGCTGGAGAAAGCCGGGCGGGCCGCCGCGGTGCTGGACGTAGGGCCAGCCGGCGGTGTTGACGCTGGAGAGGTAGAAGCTGTCGCGCTCGAGGATGAACTCCTGCTCGTCCGGGCCGAGTCGGTCGGGTGCCGGCCCCGCGGCGGTGGCCATGTGCCGATAGGCGCGGCCGCTGCCTGCGGTGTCCTGGTGGTGTTGGACGTCGGCGGTGAAGAGGAGCTGTGCGTAGCGGCTGGTCATGTCTCTGTTACCACCAGTATTGGGGGTAGGTGGGGGTGGTGGGGTCGATTTTGGGGCGGAGGGTGGTGATGAGGGTGAGGGTGAGGGTGGAGAGGGTGAGGGTGGTGAGGAAGGGGAGGGTGGGGGGTTGGGTGGTGAGGGTGATGATGGCGGTGGCGGCGGCGGGGGAGTGGTTGGTGCGGGTGAGGGTCATGGTGGTGAGGGCGAGTGCGCCGGCGAGTGCTGCGGTGTAGGGGGTGGGGGTGCCGGTGAGGGTGAGGGTGGTGTAGCCGGTGAGGGCGGAGATGAGTTGGCCGCCGATGACGTTGCGGGGTTGGGAGAGGGGGAGTTGGGGGGCTCCGTAGAGGAGGGCGGCGGTGGCGGCGAGTGGGGGGATGAGGAGGGGTTGGTGGAGGAGGGTGCCGAGGGTGGCGAGGGTGGTGAGGGCGAGGGTGGCGGTGAGGGTGTTGGTGAGGATGGTGGTGGGTTTGGGGCGGGGTGGGGCTTTGCTGGTGAGGCGTTGGGTGAGGCGTCGGGTGGGGCGTTGGGTGGGGGGTTGGGTGGGGGGTGGTGGGGTGGGTGGGGTGGTGGTGTTGGTCATGGTGTTCCTTGGGGTGGTGTGGGTGGGGGGTTGAGTGGGTGGGGGTCGCGTCGGGGTCGGGGTCGCGTCCGGGGGGTCTTGGTGGTTGCGGGTTGTTGGTGGGGGTGGTGTTCGGGTGTGGGCATGGGGGTGGCAGGTCGGCGTGTTCTCCCCCCCTTTTTTTTGTGGGTGGGGTTGCCGACCTGCCGGGGTGGTGCGTGGGTGGTGTTGTCAGGTGTGGGTTTGTTGGGGGTGGGGGTTAGAAGCGGTTGGTGGCTTTGGTGGCGACTTGGTAGCCGAGGGTGAGGGCGGCGGCGTTGTCCCATTCGAAGTGGACGCCGATGTACTTGCGGCTGTCGGCTTTTTCCTTGGCTGCGGCGGTGAAGGAGGGGAAGGTGCGGGTGATGTTCTGGGCGTAGGGGTCGTCGGTTCCGGCGGTGAAGGAGAGGTCGTCGCGGCCGAAGAAGTTCTTGAGGGCGCCGGCCCAGGCGGCGGCGATGCCGGAGTGGCCGGAGACGTAGGTGGGGAAGTTGGGGCTGAAGCTGTTGCCGGCGGTGTCGGATTCGAGGGGCTGCCAGGCGGGGTCGGGGGTGATGTCCTTGTTGTAGATCTGGTCGGCGTTGTTGATGGCGTGCTGGGGGCGCCACAGGTCCCAGTCGGAGTTGAACTTGGAGTCCCAGATGGCGATGGCCGCGTCGGCGAGGGAGACGGACATCTTGGTGAAGAGCTTGGTGGAGTCGAAGGTGCCGCCGCGGGGGCGGTACTTCTTGTAGATGACCAGGGTGTGGTCGTACTGCTGGCCGACGGGCTTGTAGGTGCCGTCGACGTCGTTGGCCCAGTAGTGGGCCTGCTGGGTCTGGTCGGCGGTGCGCAGGGTGGAGTTCTTGCCTCCGACGGCCTTGATCTCGTTGACCTGGGCGGCGTATTCGGGGCTGGCGAGCATCTGCTGGGGGGTGGTGAAGCCGGCGGGCTTGGCGGGGCGGAATTCGTTGCCGCTGGTCAGGGCGAAGGGCTTGACGCTGCCCCAGTTGGGGTTGCCGACGGGCTTGCCGGGGGCGGGGATCCAGTGTCCGGGGGCGTTGACGGCGACGTAGGGGGTGGTGTCGGTGGAGCCGTCGCCGGTGCGGTTGGCGATGACGGCGTTGGCGGTCTTGATGCCGAGGAGGGCGCCGGTCAGCTGTTCGGCTGTGTTGCCGCGGTCGGGCAGGGCGCGGGCGGCGTTGAACGCGGGGGTGAAGTCGACGCTGGGGAAGGCGTTCTTCAGTGTGGTGTAGGCGGCGTAGTCGACGGCGGCGTCGACGGAGTCGTACTGGCCGGCGGCGGTGGTGTCCTTGGTCAGGTACGTGTTGCCGATGGTCTGGATGGAGTTGACCGCGTCGTAGATGGCGAGGTTCATCATCGCGCCGCCGCGGGTGAGGGGGCCCGGGGTGCCGCCGACCTGGCGGAACGCGTCGAGGATGGCGTTGTTCCAGTACAGGACGCGGTCGGGGGTGGTCGGCGTGTCCGTGTCGAGGGGCCCGGCGACGGCCGGGGTCGCGGTGACGGCGGCGGTGATCAAGGCGAGACCGGCGGTGGCCTTGGCGAGGCGGCGGCTCGGACGTATGGAGAGCATCTGGGTCCTTTTGGTGTGTCTGTCGGCAGGTCGTCACCTGTTCCCGGTGAGGTGTGCGGCACGCGGGAGGGAGGTGGTGGAGCGGGAGACGCTGGGCGCGGCGTTGCTGTTCCGGTATTGAAGGTAGGCCGCGGGCAGGGCGTGTTCTGTTGATGTCTCAGATGGCTGTCATGGCGTTTGCCGATATCTGCTCGTCAGACCACCTCTAACGGCAACCAAGCATGATCCCGTTAGACCCGTTCGAGTCACCCCAACCCGCCTGCCGAGGCCGAGGGCTGAGGGCTCGGGGGTGAGGGAGCCGGCCGGAGCGGTGGCCGTTCACCCGGCACGGACCAGCGCGGACCGGCGCGACGGCGGGCCGGGGGCTGGTGGCTGTTCAGGGGGCGGTGGCCGGGCAGCGGCTTTCCTTGGTCTGCGGTCTGCGGTCTGCGGTTGCCGTTCGGCCTGTGGAGCTGCCGGACGGCCCGTCGTCTGCCCGGTCGGCCGTCCGGGGGAGAGGGTGCGCTGGGGGAGTCGTACGGAGTCGGTGGGCGGTCGCCTGGTGGGCTGCCTGACAGGTGGGTGTCCGGCCGGGCGGGAGCAGGGCAGGGGGCTGGTTTGCTGTCCGGGGGCATGGAGTGGTCGGGCGCCCGCCGGCCGGGCCGTCGGTGTTGCCGGCGCGGTCGAAGCCGCCATCGTGGTCATCGCCGGGGCCGGTGGTCGCTGGCCTTGGGCCGGTCGTGCACCGCGCCCTGCCGGGCCCGTCTCCTGCCCTTGCGGACCTGGCTCTGCCTGGCCGGTCCCTGGTCTCTCTGGTCGTGTGGTCGTCTTGAGGCACTGAGTGCGGTGGACGACGGGTGTCGGGGTGTCGGCGACACGTCCGGGTCCGGCCTGCCCGGCCCGGCCTGGGGTGACGGGGGGTGTTTTGGTGGGGGTGTTGTCCCGGTGGGCGGTTCCAGGGGTGGGGTCTGGTGGTTGTCCTGGCCGGTGTGGGTGGCTGGGGCGGTGTCGTGTGGGGGGTGTCGGACCCGGGGGGCGGGCGGGGGTCCGGGCTGGTGGGTGGCCGGGCTGTTGCCGGTGCGGGGCGGTGGCGCAGGCGCGCGCACGGGCCGGGTGGCAGATGCCTGCGGGGGGTGTGGGGTTGGCCGGGGTTGTCGGGCCGGCCGTGCGGTGCTGTCCGCCGGTTTGGTTTGCCGGTGCCGGGCGGGGTTCGTCGGTGGCGGGGCCGGGTGGGGAGCGGGTGTTCCCGGCTGCCCGCCGTCGTCACCGCCGGCTGCCGGCCGCCTGTCCGTCCGTGGCTCGCCGCCTGCCGCCGGTCGTCTTTGGGCTTGTTGGCTGTCGGCCCCTCGGCCTGTTTGCCCGTCGCCCGTCGGCTCGTCGGTCCGGTGCCTGTTGGCCTGTTGGTCTGTTGGCCTGTGGCTCGTCGGTCTGGTGCCTGTTGGCCTGTGGTCCGTCGGTCTGGCGCTTGTTGGTCTTCCGGCCTCTGGGCTGTCGGCTCGTTGCCGGTCGGCTTGGTGGTGGTGTCCCCGTTGGGTGTTGGTTGGTGGTGCGGGTGTTGTGGCTGGTGGTGGGGGTTAGGGCCTTTCTTTTGGATCTTGCTGGGCTCGCGTGCCCCGGCACGCGCTCCCCCGTAGCCCTTCGGGCACGGGAGGTACCCCCACGCCGCGTTGTCGTCGGTCGCCAACTCCCCCGTAGCCCTTCGGGCACGGGAGGTGCCCCCACCGCGTTGTCTCCCTCCTCCGCCTTGCGATCACCCGCACCGGACCCCGCTCCCTGATCCAGCCTGACCCAAAAGAAAGGCCCTAGTCGGTGGGGCGGTGGCGGTGGTAGTGGCGGGCGGCGCGGGCGCGGTTGCCGCAGCCGGGGGAGCACCAGGCGCGGCGGGGTGGGGTGCGTTCGAAGAAGAGGACGCAGCCGGGGGCGGGGCAGGAGGCGAGGGGGTTGTCGGGGGTGGTGAGGAGGGTGACGACGGCGTGGGCGAGTTCGGCTTGGGCTTCGAGGAGGGGGCCTTGGGCGCCCATGCGGGCGATGGCGGGGGTGGTGTCGGGGTTCCACAGGAGGATGGGCCAGGAGCGGCCGAGGCCGCCGGCGCGGTTGAGCTGGGCGACGTCGCGGCTGTCGGGTTCCCAGCCTTGGACGCGGGCGTCGATCAGGCGGCGGGAGGCGTCGCGTAGTTCGCGGAAGTGGACGACGTCGGCTTCGTTGACGTTGGCGAGGGCGGTGTCGGTGAGGTCGGTGGTGAAGCGGTCGCGGCAGGTCCACAGCCACCAGGCGAGGTGGTCGGGGCGGCCCAGGCCGTCGCGCAGGGAGCCGCGGACGGCGTAGTGGGTGTTGGCGAATTCCAGGGCGAGGGGTTCGCCGAGCAGGGGCGGGGCTTCGGTGGCGGCGTGGGGACAGGTGAGGGTGTGGGGGGTCATCGGCGTCCTTCGGGGGGAAGCGGGTTCACGGGCCGACTTGCCGAGGGGGGCAACGGCATGCAACGATCGCATACCTAACGGGGGTATCCGCAGAGGTGCGTTAGAAGCATCGCTGTAGCGGCAGGGTACGACGTGACGGCGCTCCAACGCGAGTACGAGTGAGGCGCCGGCGCGACCCGGAGGAGCGTTCTCGCAGGACAGTAGGCGAATTCGCGCCACCGTGTTCGAGCGTCACGTGACAGCGCGGGTGTGTGATTTCGCCGAGGCCAGATCTCTCACTCTTGGGGACAGCAATGGTTTTGGACCTTTCCATCCATCAGTTGCGCACCTTTCGCGAAGTCGCACGCCAGGGGAGCGTCACCAGGGCGGCACGTAATCTCGGATACGCCCAGTCCAGTATCACCGGGCATATCAAGTCCCTGGAGACGAAGCTCGGTTATCCGCTGTTGAAAAGACTTCCGCACGGGGTGCGGCTGACGCAGCACGGTGAGATCGTGCGGGATTACGCGGAACGCATCATGCTGACCATTCAGGAGATGAACGGGGCGTTGCAGCCGCAGGGCGAGGCCGAGGGCCGTGTCGCGGTCGGCGCGGACCCGGTGCTCATGGAACAGCGTTTGGGCCGGCTGATCAGGGAGGCCCGTTACCGCTATCCGAAGGTGACCGTCTCGCCGCGGCAGGTCAGTGTCCATGACGCGGCCGAGTCGGTGACGCGCGGGGAGACGCAGCTGGCCGTGGTGGCGTTCGAGGACGGCACGGGCGTGTTTCCCGACGGCCTGGTCGCCGAGAAACTGCCCCCCCTGACGCTGGCGCCGGTCGCTTCTCCCACGCTGGCCGCGACGCCGGTGACCGACAGCGCGCGCCCGCTGCGGGTGCTGACCGTCAGCGCGGACTGCACCTGTCATCTGCCGCTGGTCGCGGCCCTGCGCAGCCGTTACGGCGTCGACGTCTCGGTGATCGAGGCCGGTTCGGTCGGCGGTGTGCGGGAACTGGCCCGCGCCGGCTACGGCCTGGCCATGCTCCCGGCGCCCGACGACTCGCTGGCCGCCCAGGGCCTGCAGGTCGTCCCCGGTATGCCGCACGCCGAACTCGACGTCCGCCTGGTCTACTCCCGCCCCGACCACCTGGGCCGCGCGGCCCGCTCGATCGCCGAGCTGATCCGCCGCATGCCCCAGCCCGCCACCACCGCCGGCGTGCCCGGCGGCGCGGCCCTGGGCGACATGCTCGTCTCCTGAAACCGAAAACCGCGAAAAACACTTCCGACCGGCACGGCCCGTACCCCGGGAATTCACGAAACATTTCGTGAATTCCCGGGGGTGGCCGTGCCGTTCGTGCTGTCCGGAATCACATTTTCCGAAAGCCCATCGGATACCCGGATACCAGCCATCGGAAACATTCGGATGGAACACTTTTCCGAACCTTAGACTTTTCATGTGACAGGGCATCACGTCCCGTCCCGGAAAGCACGCGAGGGAGAACATGGAAAACGTCCTCTACGTACAGAACGTGTTCCGCAGCGGATTCGACCTGGACGGCCTGGAATGGACCGCCTGGCAGGAACCGGGCCGGGTGAGCGTCGAACACGCCGTCCTGTGGGCGCCCGACGCCGAGAAGGACGAGGACTCCATCGGCCTGCTGCTGCGCTTCCCGCCCGGCGCCCACGGCGACTTCCACGAGCACCTCGGCTACGAGCTCATGCTCGTCCTCGACGGCGTCCTCGACCACAGCGACGGCCCCTCCTACGTCAAGGGCGACCTCGTCGTCGAAGGCCCGGGCACCGAGCACCAGATGTCCAGCCGCACCGGCTGCACCGTGCTCGCCATCCGCACCCACCCCGCCCAGGCCCGCACCCCCGCCAAGCCCATCCGCCCCGTCGGCGTCACCGCCGCCCCCTGACCCGGCCGGCAGGGCGGCACCTGCCGGCCGGGAACCCGCCGCCAGGACAGCACTCCTGTCAGGGCAGCACCCGCCGGCACTCGGCTACCGGCCACCGGCCACCGGCTACCGGCCACCGGCCGTCACGCCCGGCCCCACCGGGTGGATGCCTTCCGGCACTCGGCTCCCGGCTCCCGGCTCCCGGCTCGGAAACGGGGTCCCGGACACCGCCTTGGACCGCAACTCCCGAAGCCGCCGGGCTCGGGCACGTGGCCCCAAGGGTTCCTGGGGCTTTTCGGGGACACGTCGTCCCGGTCACGTCGCCCGGCACCCAAGAGGCCCCGTCCTCCAGGGAGTCGGTGGCCGGATACACGATCCTGGGACGCCACCGCCTGGCCGTCCGGTACGCGGCCGGCCGTCGGGTGCGGCACCGGTGCGCCGCCGGTCTCGAACCCTTCGGGCAGATGGAAGGGGGCGACATGTCACCTGGTTTCTTGGTCACCTGGTTTCTCGGTCATCGGCCCCTCGGGCCGGCGGTCCTTCAAAGGGAGCGCGCCTGCCGGACCTTTTCCGGCGTCGCGGACACGCACTCTCCAGGAAGACCGCTCCAGGCCCGGCGAAGACCGCGGTCGCGTGGCCTTCCAAGGAGATGTGCCTGCCCGGGTGCGCGGTCCTCGGAGTGTGTCCTCCGGCCCTCGGGCCGGCGGTCCTCCGACCACCTCTTTGCCCGGTTCTTGGGGAGTCGGGGACACGCATCCCGGGGCAGGCTCCCGGCCTGGTCCGCGGTGACCGGTCTCCCACAGGCGTCCGGCCGTGCCGGCAGCCGGTGTGTGGTTCTCGGGTACGCCACCCGGCCGTCGGTCGTTGGCCGCGTGGCCGTCGGGAACTTCCTCTGGGGAGCGGGGTCCTGGTGTTCCCGGGGTGTGTGCTGTCCGGTCCGCCGGCCTCCTGGGGCCGGCCGGGCTCCCCGCAGCCTGTGCGTTGGTCGCCTGTTTTGTGAACTCCGGTTCACGGCCTGGGATTTGTTTCTCTCGGGCCCAGGTGCAGGTCTTTCGGTCCGGTCCTGTCTCCGGGCGGGGCTTTCCGGGTGGTGCTTCGGTCCGTTCGTCCTGGTGGGTCTGTTGCCCGGCCCGTCTGTCCGCCGGGGTGGGCGCGCTGCCCGGCCTTGTCCGTCCTGTCCGCCTGCGGTGGCAGGTGCGTTTCCCGGCCCGCCCGTCCGCCCGCCGTTCGTCCTCCGCCCGTCCGCCCGACTGCCTGCCTGTCTGCTGCTTGTTTTCGTCTTCCTCCCTCCCTCGTTCCCGGTCGTCTCGCCGGCCGATGCCACGGAAAGAACATGCCCATGTCTGTGCCCGCGTCCAGTCACGATGCCGCCCCGACGGCTTTTTCGGGTCGGCGTGTCCTGGTCTCCAGCGTCTCTTCCGATTCCCACACCTGGAACCTGGTCTTCCTCCAGCTCCTTCTCGAGGACCTCGGCCACGAGGTCACCAACATCGGCGCGTGTGTGCCTGACGAGTTGCTGATCGCCGAGTGCCGGCGTCACCGCCCGGACATGATGGTCATCTCCAGTGTCAACGGACACGGTGCGCTCGACGGCAGCCGTCTGATCCGCCGGCTGCGCCAGGAGCCCGATCTGAGTGATCTCAAGGTCGTCATCGGCGGCAAGCTCGGTATCCGCGGTGCCGACGGGGACTCCCACAGCCAGAACCTGCTGGAGGCCGGCTTCGACGCGGTCTTCGAGGACGCCGCGGGGATCGCTCCCTTCCGCCGCTACCTCGCGGCTGCGACGCCCGCGCTCGAGGGAGCGGCACGATGACCGCCCCGACCCCCACCCCCCGTACCGCAGCAGCTGCCGAAACCTCCGGGCCCCCCGGTGCCTCCAGCACTTCCAGTGCCTCCGGGCCCCCCGGTGGTTCCGGTGTCTCCACCACTCCCGCCACGTTCACGGCCTCCACCGCTTCCAGTGCTTCCGCAGCTCCCTGCGCCTGCCATGGCGGTGTGGTGGGTTCGGGGCAGTACGAGCTCGGGGTGTTCGCGTCGGCTGTGGCCAGGGCACGTGCCGAGGGTGAGCTTGTCGTGCAGCCGCGGATGGGGATGGCGACGACCACGGAGATGGCGCTGGGTCTGGAAGCGGTCAAGCACGCCCGGGCGAGGGTGGTGGGCACCATCACCCTCGACAGCTACACCCGGGTCGGTGACCACGATTCGGCCCGGTCGGCGCTGGCGGCGGGCGCGGACCTCAACGGATATCCGCTCGTGGCCCACGGCCCCGATGTCACCCGTGCGCTGGTCGGCCGGGTCGCGCAGGGCGGTGACTTCGCGGTGCAGATCCGGCATGGCTCGGCCAAGCCGTACGACATCATCGCCACGCTCCTGGACGCCGGTCTCGACGCGACCGAGGGCGGGCCGATCTCCTACTGCCTGCCCTACAGCCGTACGCCGATCGCGGAGTCCGTCGATGCCTGGGCCCGTAGCTGTGATCTGCTGGCTTCCCGTCCGGGGACGCATCTGGAGTCGTTCGGCGGCTGCATGCTCGGCCAGTTGTGCCCGCCCGGTCTCCTGGTGGCCCTGTCCGTCCTGGAGTGCATCTTCTTCCGCCGTCACGGTCTGACCAGTGTGTCGCTGAGTTACGCCCAGCAGACCAGCCGCGCGCAGGACGTCGAGGCGCTGCACGCGCTGCGTACGCTGGCCGCCGAGCATCTCGACGGCATCGACTGGCACGTCGTCCTCTACAGCTACATGGGTGTCTTCCCCCGCACGGTGGGCGGCGCGCTCGAACTGCTGCGGGACTCGGCCCGCCTGGCGGCGCTGACGGGGACCGAGCGGATGATCGTGAAGACTCCGGCCGAGGCCCACCGCATCCCGACCATCGCGGACAACATCACCGCGCTGGAGGAGGCCGCCCGCGCCGCCCGCGAGGCCACCGCCACAGGCGGGCCGGCGCAGCAGCGGGTCGGTGCGGCGGTCGAGGAGGAGTTCGGGGTGCTGGCCGAGGCCCGCACGCTCGTGGAGGCGGTTCTCGGACTGCACCCGGACATCGGGCAGGCACTGATCCTGGCATTCGAGCGCGGCATCCTCGACGTCCCGTACTGCCTGCACGCCGACAACGCGCAAAGCGCCCGCAGTTTCATCGACGCCCGCGGCAGCCTGCAGTGGCTGCGGGCCGGGGCCATGCCCGTCACCACCACCCGCCCGGCCGGCGAGACCGGCCTGCGCGCCGAGGACCTGCTGCGGATGCTCGGCCACGTCCAGGACCACTACGACCGCGCCGCCCTCACCACCACCGGCCCCACCGCCCTGCCCACCCACTGACCCCCCACCCGGCCTCACCCGCCTGTTCCGACCGCCTGCCGGTACGACCCGCCCGCCACGCATCGTGTGAACGACCCGCCCGGCCCGCCCGGTCCGCGCCCGTCTTCGGCGCCTGCCGGTGTGCTGCTCCACCCCACCGGCCCCGCCACCCACCACACACGTAGCCCCACCCGCAGCGCTGCCAGGTCCACAACCCTCCACCCTCGCAGCCCTGTACAGACCGCAGTCCCGAAGCCCGAAGTCCGCAGTCCCGCAGTCCCGAAGCTGTGTAGTTCCGCGGTCTTGCGGTGCTTGTGGTTGTTCTCGCGTCTGTTGTCCGTTTCCGGTCCGCCCGCCGCCGCCGGCCGGCCGCCTGTCCGTCCGCCCTGCTTGCCCGACACCCTTAGGGAATCGCCGTGCTCACCAGCCTCAACCGCCCTTTGCACCTCGCCGTGATCGGCAGCGGCCCGCGTGGCCTGTCGGTTCTCGAGCGCCTCGTCTGCCGGCTGACCGCCGAGTACGACCAGGCCGCCGGACACGGCGGACCCGCGCCCCGGCCGGTCGTCGTCCATCTCGTCGACAACACCGAGATCGGCGCGGGCCGGGTCTGGCGTACGGATCAGGATCCGTGGTTCACGATGAACACCGTCGCCAGCCAGATCACCATGTACTCCGGCGACAGTGATACCGGCCCGGCCCGCCCCGGCGCCGGCCCCTCGCTGCACCAGTGGCTGACCGCCCACACGCCCGCGGGCCAGGAGCCGGCCGGCCCCAACGACTACGCCACCCGCGCCGAGTACGGCCGCTACCTCGCCGACGTCTACCGCTCGATCGTCCGCGCGCTGCCCCCGCACGCCGCCCTGGAGGCGCATGTCGCCGGTGTCACCGCCCTGTCCCCGCGCCCGGACGGCACCTGGGACCTCGCCCTGGATACGGCCCCGCACCGGCTGAGCGCCGAGCGGGTCATCCTGGCCACCGGCCACCCGCGCAACGAGGCCGACACCTTCGACGCGGCCATGGAGTCCTTCGCCGCCGGCCACCAGGCGCACTACCTGCGCGGTGACTCGGCCGCCGACATGCCGCTGGACGAGACGACCATCCCCGCCGGCAGCACCGTCGCCATCCGCGGGCTGGGCCTGTCGTTCTACGACGTCATGCTCTCGTTGACCATCGGACGCGGCGGCGAGTTCAAGGCCGCCGACGACGGCACCTACGCCTACATTCCCTCGGGCCGTGAGCCGCGGATCGTGGCCGGCTCCCGCAGCGGTCTGCCCATTCCGGCCCGCGGCCGCAACCAGAAGTCCGCCCACCACAGCCACCAGCCGAAGTTCCTCACCCGCGCCGCGCTCACCGCCGCCCGTACGGCCCGCGCCGCCCAGGCCGGCAGCGCCCAGCTGGACTTCGCCGAGGACGTCCTGCCGCTCCTGCTGGACGAGATCGCCTACGTCTACTACACGACCGCCCACCGCACCCGCACCGAAGCCGCCGAAGCCGCCGAAGCCGCCGAAAACACCACCACCGGCACCACCGGCACCGTCACCGGCACCAGTGCGGGTGTGGGGGTCCACGAGCGGTTCGCCCGCGAGCTGGCGGACCATCTGCACCGGGGCCGTGACCTGAGCGTCCTGCTGGACGGCGCGGGCCTGGGGGACGTTGCGCCGGTGGATCTCAAGGCGCTGGCCCGGCCGTTCGCCGGGATGCGGTTCGACAGCGCCGGGGCGTTCCGCGAGCACCTGCTGACGGTCATGCGCGAGGACCTCGACCAGGCCCGGCTCGGCAACGCCGACGGCCCGCTCAAGGCCGCCCTCGACGTCCTGCGCGACATACGCAACGTCGTGCGCGACGCCGTCGACTTCGGCGGCCTGCTGCCCGCCTCCCACGTGCGGGACTTCGACCGCGACTACCTGCCGATGAACGCCCTGCTGTCGGCCGGCCCGCCGCTCGAGCGCGTCGAGCAGCTGTACGCGCTGATCGCCCAGGGCATCGTCGACGTCACCGGCCCGCTCACCCGGTTCGCCACCGACGAGACCACCGGCACCTTCACCGTCGCCTCCGCACAGGTCCCCGGATCCTTCGCCCGGGCCACCGCCCTGATCGACGCCCGCATCCCCACCCCCGACCTGGCCCGCGACACCTCACCCCTGATCCGCCGCCTGCGCGCCGACGGCCTGGTGCGCACCTTCACCATCCAGGGCCCCGACGGCGCGCACGCCACCGGCGGTCTCGACATCACCCCGGCGCCCTTCCGGGTCCTGGACGCCTCCGGCCGCCCCCACGAGGGCCTGTTCGCCCTCGGCATCCCCACCGAGCACACCCGCTGGTTCACCCAGGTCGGCTCCAGCCGCCCGGGCACCGGCCGGACCCTGTTCTACCGCGACGCCGACACGATCGCCGAAGCCCTCCTCGCCCCCACCACCACCGCCGTGACCGCGGACGCGGACACCGCCCCGGCCGGCACCGCTACAGGCGCGGGCCGTCCGCTCGCCGCCGCCGGCACCGCCCGGAGCACCTCATGACCACCCCCGCACCCGCACCCGGCCCCACCCCCGCACCCGGCCCCGCATCCACGCCCGCCTCCCTTCCCGTGCCGGGCGTGGGGGAGTCGCCGTACGAGGTGTTCCGCGCCGCCCGCGACACGCTCCTGACCCACCGCGAGGACCTGGACGCCGCCCACGAGGCATTCCGCTGGCCGAAGTTCACCCACTTCAACTGGGCACTGGACTGGTTCGACGAGATCGCCCGCTCCCCGGCCACCGCCCCGCGCCCCGCCCTGCGCCTGGTCGGCCCGGCCGGCCCCGACACCGACGAGAGCGTCACCTACGGGCGGCTCGCCGCCCGCAGCGACCAGGTCGCTTCCTGGCTGCGCGCCCTGGGCGTGGAGCGCGGCGACGCGGTCCTGCTCGCGCTCGGCAACCGGGCCGCGGTGTGGGAGACGACGCTGGCCGCGATCAAACTCGGCGCGGTCGTCATCCCCACGTACACCACCGCCACCCCCGCCGAACTCGCCGACCGCATGACCCGCGGCAAGGTCCGCCACGTCATCGCCGAGGCGGCCGTCACCGGCCGCTTCCCGGCCACGGGCGCGTTCACCCGGATCAGCGTCGGCGCCCCCACGGCCGGCTGGACCGACTACGCCGCCTCCCACACCGCACCCGAAGGATTCACCCCCGCCGCGCCCACCGCCGCCGACGCCCCGCTCTTCCGTTACTTCACCTCCGGCACCACCTCCGCGCCGAAGATGGTCGAGCACACCCACACCAGCTATCCCGTCGGTCATCTCACCGGCATGTACTGGAACGGCGTCACCCCGGGCGATCTCCACCTGAACATCTCGCTGCCGGGCTGGGCCAAGCACGCCTGGAGCAGCTTCTTCGTCCCCTTCAACGCCGAGGCCACCGTCCTGGCCCTGCCCGCCGAGGACGCCGCCCCCCAGCGCGTCCTGGACGTCCTGACCTCCCGCGCGCCCACCACCTTCTGCGCGCCGCCGACGGTGTGGCGGGCGCTGGTGGCCCAGGGGCTCGGGCCGCGTCCGCCGCGGCTGCGGGAAGCGGCGTCGGCCGGCGAGCCGCTGGAACAGCCGCTGATCGAGGCCGTACGCGACGCGTGGGGCATCGAGCTGCGCGACGGGTTCGGGCAGACCGAGACCACCGCGCAGGCCGGCACCACACCGGGGCAGCGGGCGGTGGCCGGGCGGATCGGGCGGGCGCTGCCCGGCTACCGGCTGGTGCTGGTGGATCCCGAGACTCACCGGCCGGTGCCCGCCGGCCACCCCGGCGAGCTGTGCGTCGACCTGACGGACCGTCCGGCCGGCCTGATGGCCGGCTACACCGGGGACGCCGAACGCACCGCCCGCGCCTTCGCCTCCGGCCTCTACCACACCGGTGATCTCGCGGTCGGCGACGAGCACGGGCATGTGAGCTATCTGAGCCGGGCGGACGACATGTTCAAGTCGTTCGACCACCGCATCTCCCCGCTCGAACTCGAACAGGTCCTGCTGGCACAGCCGCAGGTCGCCGACGCGGCGGTCGTTCCCGTGCCCGACCCGGTGGGACTGTGGAAGGCCAAGGCCTACCTCGTGCCCGCCGAGGGCTGGGAGCCCGACGCGCGGACCGCGGCCCTGGTCTTCAAGGCCGTGGCGCGCGACCTGCCGCCGGAAAAGCAGGTACGGGTCGTGGAGTTCACCGGCCCGCTGCCGCGTACGGCGTCGGGCAAGGTCCGCCGGGCGGCACTGCGGGAACGCGAGCCCGGCAGCGAGTACGTCCCCGGAGACTGACCTGGCTCCGCCCCCGACTTCGCCCCCGACCCCACGGCCCGGGCGGCCCCCGCGGCCTGCCCGGGCCGGGGCCGGGCCGGGGCACCCCGTACGCCTCCCGCCGCACGTTGCCGCGCTGTCGCGCCGGCGCGCGGATGTCACGGGCGGGGTGCGGGGCGCGAGGGGATACAGGGCAGCGGCGGTGGCCGCCGGCCCCCTTTCGATTGGGG